>DASTGL010000386.1:0-10991 GCA_035719145.1 Solirubrobacterales bacterium | reverse complement strand
AGGCGCAGCCCGCGGGGGAGGCCGGCTGATGGCAGTCGCCGTCCCCAAGAGCCGCACCGCGCCGGCACCGCGACCATCGCGGACGACGGCGCCGCCCATCCCCAGGAAACCGGCACGGAAACCAGCGCG
The DNA here is from genome assembly GCA_035719145.1 of Solirubrobacterales bacterium. Classification (GTDB taxonomy): domain Bacteria; phylum Actinomycetota; class Thermoleophilia; order Solirubrobacterales; family 70-9; genus VAYN01. The sequence continues at coordinate 10,862 of DASTGL010000386.1, read as the reverse complement.
CAAGCCAACCCGCGTGCGGACGACCGCCGCGCCGGCCAAGGCGCCGACCCGCCGCACCCCCGCCCGCAAGCCGGCCACCAAACGCGCTCCCGCCGCCCGTCCCAAACTTGCCGTAGTCGCCGGCCGCACCGCCGTCGCCGTCCGCCAGCTGCCCGACTCGGGCCTGGTCGTGCGGATGACCCAGGGGCGGCTCTGGATCGGCGTCCTCGGGGTGCTTCTGGTCGGGATCGTCGCTCTCAACGTCGCCACCCTCAGCTTCGCCGCCGCCTCGGGCAAGATCGACGAGCAGATCACGGCGCTGGAAAAGGAGAACTCGATGCTGGAAAGCCGCGAGGCCGAGCGCTTCAGCACCGCCCGCATCCGCGGCGCCGCCGGTGAACTCGGGCTGGCGATGCCGACCAGCGAAGAGCCGAAGCTGATCCAGTACAAGCCAGGCGACGTCGCCACCGCGGCCGCCCGCCTCGCTGCCGCCGGGGGCTAGGGGACCATCCGCGGATGCGCTTGATCGAGCGGCGGATCGGCCTTCTCTTCGGCGGCTTCCTCCTCTGCTTCCTCGTCATCGTCGTCCGCGCCTTCTGGCTGCAGGGGGTGCAGGGGTCCCAGCTCGCCTCCGAGGCGTCCTACCAGCACTCTCAGATCGTCACCGTGCCCGGCCTGCGCGGCGACCTGCTCGACCGCCACGGCAACAAGCTCGCGGCCTCCGAGGACGCGGCGACGATCTACGCCACGCCCTACCAGGTGAAAGACCCGCCGCAGGCGGCGGCCGAACTGGCGCCGATCCTGAAGGAGAAGAAGGGCGAAGTGCTGGAAGCGCTGACCGCCGAAAGCGGCTTCTCCTACCTCGCCCAGAAAGTCGACCTCAGCACGGCGGCGAAGGTGATGGCGCTCGAACTGGAAGGGATCGGCGAACTGCCCGACAGCCGCCGCACCTATCCCCAGGGCGAGATGGCCGGCCAGGTGGTCGGCGCCGTCGGTTCGGAAAACGAAGGCTTGACCGGGTTGGAGATGGGCGAGGAAGAAGTCCTCGCCGGCACCAATGGCGAACAGCAGATCGTCAACGACGCCCTCGGCGAACCGATCCGGACGCAGACGCTGCACGAAGCCGAAGACGGCGAAGACGTCGAACTCACGCTCGACCCGGTGATCCAGCGCGAAGCCGAACGGGTCCTCAGCGGTGTCGGCGAAACCTACTCGCCGACCGGGGCGACGGCGATCGTCGTCGACCCGCGCAGCTCGCAGGTCCTGGCGATGGCGAACTGGCCGCCGGTCAATCCCGAAGACCTCTCCGAAGTCAGCAACGACGACCTGCTGAACAAGGCGACCGGCTTCAACTACGAACCGGGCTCGACCTTCAAGGCCTTCACCGTCGCCGCCGCGCTGGAAGAAAAAGTGGTGACGCCGACCACGGAATTCACCTTGCCGCCGACGATCCAGGTCGCCGACCGGACGATCAAAGACGCCGAGGAACGCGGCACCGAAACGCTGAGCGTCGGCCGCATCCTCGCCCAGTCCTCGAACGTCGGCGCGGTGACGATCGGCCTCGAAGTCGGCGCCACCAAGTTCAGCAAGTGGATCGAAAAGTTCGGCTTCGGCGAACCGACCGGCATCCAGTTCCCCAGCGAGGAATCGGGGATCGTCCCCAAGCTCGACGAATACTCCGGCTCGACGATGGGGAACCTGCCGATGGGGCAGGGGCTGGCGGTGACGCCGATCCAGATGGTCGAGGGCTACACGGCGATCGCCAACGGCGGGATGCTGAAACCGCCGCAGCTGGTCAAGCGGATCGGCGAAGAACCGGTCCACGAGCCGAAGGGCAAGCGGGTGATCTCCTCGAAGGTCTCCGAGGAGATCCGCGAAATGCTCGAAGGCGTGCTGGCGCCGGGCGGCACCGCCTCGGAGGTCAGCGTCCCCGGATACACCCTCGCCGGCAAGACCGGCACCGCCCAGGTCGCCGAAAACGGCGGTTACTCGAAAACGAAATACATCGCCTCGTTCATCGGCTTCGCGCCGGCCCAGAACCCGCAATTCCTCTGCGCGGTGATCGTCGACGAACCGCAGGGGGAAATCTACGGCGGCTCGGTCGCGGCGCCGGCATTCGGGCAGATCGCCGAATTCGCCCTGCCGTATCTCGGGGTCCCTCAGGAATAATCGGCTGCGAATGAGACTGGCCGAGCTTGTCGCGGGGCTGCCGGAGGCGCGGATCGTCGGCGACGGCTCCGCCCAGGTCGCCGATCTCGTCTACGACAGCCGCAAGGTCGAGCCGGGGTCGCTCTTCTTCTGCGTCGTCGGCGAGAAGGTCGACGGCCACGAGTTCGGGCCGCGGGTGGTCGAGGAGGGCGCGGCGGCGCTCGTCGTCGAGCGGGAGCTGACCGAGCTGGCGGTACCGCAGGTGGTGGTCGCCGACTCGCGGGCGGCGATGGCGCCGCTGGCGGCGCGGTTCTGGGGCGATCCGACGGCGAAGCTGCGGGTGGTGGGAGTGACGGGAACGAACGGGAAGACGACCACCGCCTTCCTCGTCCGCGAGATCCTCCAGGCGGCCGACTTCCGCTGCGGCCTGCTGGGAACGGTGAAGCAGGTGGTCGGGGGAGTCGAGAAGGAAGTCGAGCGGACGACGCCGGAGGCGATCGAGTTGCAGCGGACCTTCCGGCAGATGCTCGAGGGCGGTGACGAAGCCTGCGCGATGGAGGTCTCCTCGCACGCGCTCTCGCTTCACCGCGCCGACGCGATCCACTTCGAGGTCGCCCTCTTCACCAACCTCACCCAGGACCACCTCGACTTCCACGCCGACATGGAGGACTACTTCCTCGCCAAGCGCAAGCTCTTCGCGATGGAGGACCCGACGAAGCGGATCGTCAACGTCGACGACCCCTACGGACGCCGGCTGGCGGAGGAGTTCGAGTGCGTCACCTTCTCGGCCGAGGGCGCGGAGGCCGACTACAGCGCTCGCGACGTGGAGTTCGACGCGCTCGGGGCGAGCTTCAGCCTCGGCACGCTGCGGCTGCGGACGGGGCTGCCGGGCCACTTCAACGTCGCCAACGCGCTCGGCGCCTTCGCCGCCGCCGAGGCGATGGGGGTCGGTGGCGACATCGCTGCCGCTGGGCTGGCGCGGGCGGCGCGGGTGCCGGGCCGGTTCGAGCCGGTCGACGAGGGCCAGGGCTTCGGCGTCCTCGTCGACTACGCCCACACGCCCGACTCGCTGGAGAACGTGCTGCGGGCGGCGCGGCGGATCACCTCCGGCCAGGTGATCGCGGTCTTCGGCGCCGGCGGCGACCGCGACCGCGACAAGAGGCCGAAGATGGGGCGGGCGGGAGCCGAGCTCTCCGACCTCGCGGTGATCACCTCCGACAACCCTCGCTCCGAGGACCCGGCGACGATCGTGGGCGAAGTGGCGGTGGGCGCGGAGGGCGCCGAAGGCGCATCGGAGCTCGAGGTGGTCGTCGACCGGCGCGAGGCGATCGCCCTGGCGCTCGCGCGCGCCAGGCCCGGCGACACCGTCGTCATCGCCGGCAAGGGGCACGAGCAGGGGCAGGAGTTCGCGGACGGGCGCAAGATCCCCTTCGACGACCGCGAGGTCGCCCGCGAGGAGCTCCGCAAGCTGGGAACCGCGGTGTGAACCTCTCTCCGGCGCAGATCGCCGCCGCGCTGGGGGCGGAGGTGGTCGCGGAAGGGCCGGACGAGCCGCCGCGGCGGGCGACGATCGACTCGGCCGAGGCGGGCCCGGGCGACCTCTTCTTCGGCCTCCGCGGCGAGAAGTGCGACGGCGGCGAGTTCGCTCCGGCCGCGATCGAGGCCGGCGCCTGGGGCGTGGTCGTCGGCCCTGGCTTCCGTGACGCTTTGTCCCCGGATACCGGGGAGAAATCGATTCACACTTCCGTGCGGAGTTGGGTCTTCGTAGCCGAGGACCCGCTGGCGGCGATGCACTCGCTCGCTCGCGCCTACCGCCGCGGGCTCGGCGCCCGGGTTGTCGGCGTCACCGGCTCGGTCGGCAAGACCTCGGTCAAGGACATCGCCCGGGCGCTGATGCCGGGCAAGGTCCACGCCAACCAGCAGAACTTCAACACCGAGATCGGGCTGCCGCTGACGATCCTCGAAGCTCCCGAGGAGACCGATGTCCTGGTGTTGGAGATGGCGATGCGAGGCAAAGGGCAGATCGCCGAACTGGCGGCGATCGCCGAGCCCGAGGTCGCGGTGATCACCAACGTCGGCCCGGTCCACGTCGAGCTGCTCGGCTCGGTCGAGGCGATCGCGGCGGCGAAGGCGGAGATCCTCGACGACCTGCCGCCGGGCGGGACCGCGGTGGCGCCGGTCGAAGCGGGCGAGCTGGAGCCGCACCTGGAGCGGGCACCGAGACTGCTGCGCTTCGGCCGCGGCGGCGATGTCGAGGCGACCGAGGTGCGGGTGCGGGAGGGGGTCACCGAGGCGCTCGTCCGCACGCCCGCCGGCAGCGAACGCTTCCACTTCCCCTTCACCGAGGCCCACAACCTCACCAACGCCTTGGCCGCGATCGCCGCCGGAGTTGCCCTCGGCGCCGACCTCGCCGGAATGGCCGACCGCGCGGCGGACATAGGATTCTCCCGCTTCCGCGGCGAGCGCCTCGAGCTCCCCGGCGGCATCGTCCTCGTGAACGACTGCTACAACGCCAACCCGGTGTCGATGCGCGCGGCGCTCGACCATCTCGCCACCCTCGATGCCGAGCGCTCGGTCGCCGTCCTCGGCGAGATGGGCGAGCTGGGACCGGACTCGCCGCGCTACCACCGCGAGGTCGGCGAGCACGCCCGCGGCGCCGGCATCGACTTCGTGATCGGGGTCGGCCTGCCGGCCCGCGACTACGACCCCGACGAGCTGGTCGCCGACCCCGGCGAGGCCGCCGAGCTGCTGGCGGCGCGGTTGGAGCCACGCGACGCGGTCCTGATCAAGGGCTCGCGCTCGGCCGGCCTCGAGGCCGTCGCCGAGCAGCTGCCCGAGCTCGTGGAGGCCGGCGATGGGTGAAGTCCTGATCGCCGGCATGGCGGCGATGCTGATCTGCATCTTCCTCGGCCCCAAATTCATCGAGTTCCTCCGCGTCCGAGAGTTCGGCCAGCACATCCGCGAGGAGGGGCCGCAGGAGCACCACACGAAGGCGGGGACGCCGACGATGGGGGGCCTGATCGTCTTCGCCTCGATCTGCGTCCCCTTCCTCGTCCTCTCCGACCGCGACGCGCAGAGCCTCGCCGTCTTCGGCGTCGCGATGGGCTGCGCCGCCCTCGGCTTCGCCGACGACTACATCAAGATCGTCAAACGCCGCTCGCTCGGCCTCGCCGGCCGCTGGAAGCTGCTCGGGCAGCTGATCCTCGCCTTCGGCCTCTGGTGGGTGGCGCGCCACGAGGTCGGGCTCGAACCGACCCTCTACTTCCGGATCGGCGAGGGCAGCCTCGACCTCGGCCCGGTCCTCTACTTCGTCCTCGTCTTCTTGGTGATTGCCGGCACCTCCAACGGGGTCAACCTCACCGACGGCCTCGACGGCCTCGCCGCGGGCTCCTGCGCGATCGTCCTCCTCGCCTACACGGCGATCGCCTTCGTTGCCAACGAGCAGCAGAACCTGGCGCTGCTCTCGGCCTGCCTGGTCGGCGCCTGCATCGGCTTCCTCTGGTACAACGCCTTCCCGGCCTCGATCTTCATGGGCGACACCGGCTCGCTCGGGCTCGGCGGCGCGATCGGGGCGCTGGCGGTGATGACCCAGACCGAGGTCCTGCTGATCATCATCGGCGGCATCTTCGTGATCGAGGCGCTCTCGGTCCTGCTCCAGGTCTTCGCCTTCAAGACCTTCCGCCGCCGCGTCCTGCTGATGGCGCCGCTCCACCACCACTTCGAGATGATGGCCTGGTCGGAGACGAAGATCATGCTCCGCTTCTGGATCATCGCCGCCGTCTGCTCGGGGATCGGTTTCACCCTGTACCAGCAGTCGATCGGCCGCTGAGGTGTGTGACCGATTCGGTGGAATCGGCGCCGCGGCTGAGGATGATCTGAGGCCGTGCCAGAAGTAGAGGTCACCGCCGGGCGGATCGCCTACCAGGACACCGGCGGCGACGGGCCGGTCGTGGTGCTGATCCCCGGCCTGCTGATGGACTGGAAGCAGTGGCGCAAGGTGATCGACGAGCTGACGCCGGAGTTCCGCTGCGTCTCGCCGTCGCTGCCGACCGGGGCGCACTGGAAACCGATGAAGCTCGACGCCGACCTGACCCTGGTCGGGATGGGGCGGATCGTCACCGAGTTCCTCGCCGCCGCCGACCTGCGCGACGTCACCCTCTGCTTCAACGACTGGTGCGGGGCGCAGGTGATGATCGCCGACGGCGGGATGGAGCGGGTCGGCAGGCTCGTCCTCGTCTCCTGCGAGACCGCCGGCAACTACCCGCCGGGCCTCGCCGGCTTCGCTGCCTGGCTCTCGGCCAAAATCCCCGGCGGCTACGTCGCCACCCGCGCCCTGCTGCTGCAGCCGCGCCTGCGCCGCCTGCCCTTCGTCTTCGGCCAGATGACCAAGCGCGGCGTCCCCGACGAGCTGATGCGCGACTGGATGGAGCCGCTGCGCAAAAAGGAGATCCGCCGCGACCTGCGCCGCTACGCCGGCGACGCGATGCGCGGCAAGCACGACCTCGCCCGCGCCACCGCATCCCTGCCTTCCTTCGAAAAGCCGGTCCTCGTCGTCTGGGACAAGGAGGGGAAGATGATGCCCAACGAGGCCGGCCGCGCTCTCGCCGACTCCTTCCCCGAGTCCCGCTACGTCGAGCTCCCGGACTGCTTCACCCTGATCCCCGAGGACCAGCCCGAGGCGCTGGCACGGGAGATCCGCGAGTTCGCCTCTCAGTAGGGGGCGCGGAGGCCCTCGAACATCGGGAAGTGCTTGAGGTTCTGGGTGGCGAGTTGGGCTTCGAGCAGTTCGGCCGTGGCGGCAATCGCGAGGTCTGGAACTCCGATTCCGGGATGGCTCCGCCGCCAGCGGCGGCCGAGCTCGCCGGCGCGACGGGCCACCTCTTCGTCGACGGGGACCCAGGTGATCAGCGCCAGCAGCCGCTGGGCTCTACGCCTTTCCTCGGAGCGCAGGCCTCGAAGCGTCTCGATCCTGGTCACCTCCGAACAGAACGGCGCAGCACCAAGGGCGGCGATGTATTCGCCTGCGAGGGAAGAGCCGCGCAGGTGATCGACCAGGACAGTCGTGTCGAGGACGATGCTCACCCCCATATCTCCTTGGTTCGCTCGGCTTCTGCGCGGCGGAGGTTGTCGACGTACTCGGCACCGTCTTCGAGGTGGGGAGCGATTCCGGCCGTTGCTGCCACCGCCTCCTGCCACCGCTCGCGCCAGGCCGCTGCGTCCTGTATCTCCTGGGCAAGATAGGCGTCGATGGCGCGGCGGATCAGCGTCGAGCGCGTGGTTCCCTCGGCGGCGGCGCGCTCATCGAGCTTCGCGGTTTGGCTCTGATCGAGGTAGATCTGGGTCCGGCTCTTCATGATGTACCAAGATACATCACCTCCAGGCGGTGACTTCACGGAGGGGTATCCGGGACGCTCGCGAAGCTTCGGCATGTGTCGTTAAGGGTTCAGGCCAAGGAGATTCGCCCCCCTCTGCCGCGAGGGCCTTTCCTCATCGTGGGACTTAAACGCTCCGGACAGGCGGCGGCGCGGATGCTGGCGGCGCGGGGGGAGGCGGTGCGGGCGGTCGATTCGGGGCATCCCGACGGGGCGGCAGGGTTGGAGGGGGTCGGCGTCGAAGTCTTTCTGGATACGGATGGTGTGGCACAGCTCGAGGGGACGCGGACGGTCGTCAAGAGCCCGGGAGTTCCCCGGGAGGCGCCGGTGATCGCTGCCGCTCTGGAGCGGGAGATCGAGGTGATGGGGGAGCTCGAGCTCGCCTGGCGGGCGCTGCCCAACCGCTTCCTCGCGGTTACCGGGACCAACGGGAAGACGACCACGGTCGAGCTGCTCGGCCACCTCTACCGCAGTGCCGGTGAGCCGGTGGCGGTGGCGGGCAACGTCGGCACGGCGCTCTCGGAGCTGGTCGGCGAGGTTCCCGCGGACGAGACGATCGTCTGCGAGTGCTCGAGCTTCCAGCTCGAGGACACGGTCGCCTTCGCCCCCGAGTGCGCCGTCTTCCTCAACCTCGCGCCCGACCATCTCGACCGCCACCGCGACCTCGAGTCCTACCTGGCGGCAAAGCTGCGGATCTTCGCCAACCAGGGCAACGACGACGTCGCCGTCTACAACGCCGACGACCCCTTCCTCGCCGGCACCGACCTCGGCGGCTGCGCTCGCCGGATCGCCTTCTGCCGCGGCGCCGCCCCCGACTGCGAGGTCGCGGTCGCCGAGGGCACGATCTTCTACGACGGCGAGCCGCTGGTCGGCGTCGACGAGCTCGGCCTCTTCGGCGACCACAACGTCGCCAACGCGATGGCCGCCGCGGCGGCGGCGCTGGCGATGGGGATCGACCGCGAGGCGGTGCGCGAGGGGCTGCGCAGCTTCGCCGGCGTCCCGCACCGGCTCGAGCCGGTGACCGAGATCGGCGGCGTCCGCTACGTCAACGACTCGAAGGCGACCAACGTCGCCTCGGCGACGGTCGGGATCCGCGCTTTCGACGGCGGCGTCCACGCGATCCTCGGCGGCAGCGAGAAGGACGAGCCGTTCACGCCGCTGATCGACCCGCTCCGCGAGCGGGCCCGCGCCTGCTACCTGATCGGCGCCACCAGCGAGCGGATGGCGCGCGAGCTGGCGCCGGTGCTCGAAGCCGGGGTCGAGCTGCGCCGCTGCGACGGCCTCGAGGAGGCGGTCCGCCGCGCCGCTGCCGCCGCCGCGCCGGGCGAGGTCGTCCTGCTCTCGCCGGCCTGCGCCAGCTTCGACGCCTTCGACAGCTTCGAGCAGCGCGGCGACCGCTTTCGCGAGATCGTCGGAGGGCTGTCGCGATGAGCGCCGGCGCGATCTCGCTCGGCCGCGGCAAGCCGGCGGCGAAGAAGAAACGGGCGAAGAAGAAGCGCGCGCGGGCGCGGGTCTCGCCCGAGTACAACATGCTGCTGACCGCCACCCTCTGCCTGTTGGCGCTGGGGGCGGTGATGGTCTTCTCGGCCAGCTCGACGACGAAACTCCTGCAGGAAGGCGGCCTTTCCAGCAGTGCCTATTACCTGAAGCGCACGTTGATCTTCGGGGCGGTGGCGCTGGTGATCATGCACGTGACCGCGCGCATCGAGCTGAAACGGATTCGCGAGCTGACGCCGCTCCTCCTCGGCGCGTCTGCATTTCTTCTCGTCGCCGTCCTCGGCGCCGGCAGCGAAGTCAACGGGGCGACCCGATGGATCGGCGGCGGCTCGTTGCAGATCCAGCCCTCGGAGCTGGCGAAGGTGGCATTGATCCTCTACGGAGCCGACATGCTGGCGCGCAAGCCGAAGCGGGCGCGGACTTTGACGGGGCTGAAGCCCTACCTGCTGGTGGTAGCCGGATGCTGCGCCCTGATCATGCTCGAGCCCGACATGGGGACGACGATGGTGATCGTCTTCGCTGTTGCCGCGACCCTCGTCGCCGCCGGGGTGCGCCCGGCGGATCTGGGCAAGATCGCGCTGGTGATAGCCGGCCTGACGCTGGCCGCGGCGATCGTCGAGCCCTACCGGATGGCCCGCCTCACCGGCTTCCTGCACCCGACCGCCGACCCCTCCGGCGCCGGCTTCCAGGCCGCGCAGGCGAAGATCGCCCTCGGCTCGGGCGGGATCTTCGGCGTCGGGATCGGCAACGGCGTCTCCAAGGCCTTCTACCTGCCCGAGGCCCACACCGACATGATCACCGCGGTGATCGGCGAAGAGCTGGGGATGGCGGGGATCACCGCGATCGTCGGCCTCTTCGGCCTCTTCGGCTACGCCGGGCTGAAAACCGCGCAGAAGGCGAAGGACACCTACTCGAAGCTGCTGGTCGCCGGGCTGACCTCGCTGGTCCTGGTGCAGGCGACGATCAACCTCTTCGCGGTGATGGGGCTGGCGCCGCTGACGGGGGTGCCGCTGCCCTTCGTCTCCTACGGCAACAGCTCGCTGATGGCGACGCTGTTCGCCGTCGGCCTGATCCTCAACGTCGCCCGCGGCGGCTCGGCCAAGGCGGCGCGGGGCTCGACCACCGGCGCTGGCAAACTGCGCGTCGTCCAGGGTGGGCGCACGCCCGCGAGCCAGAAAAGGAGTCGACAGAGCGGTGCCAGGAAAGCCAAAGGTAGTGGTGGCGGCGGGGGGAACGGCGGGGCACGTCGTACCCGCCATGGCGGTCGCCGACGAGCTTCGGGCTAGCGGTGCCGAGGTCAGCTTTCTCGGAGCGCGGGGGCGGATGGAGGCGGAGCTGGTGCCGGCGGCGGGCTACGAGATCGACCTCGTCAAGGTGCGCGGGATCGACCGCCGCAACCCGCTGAAGGCGGCGCGGGCGGGGGTCGAGGCTTTGGGCGCGGTCGAGGCCGCGCGGAAGGTCCTGCGCCGTCGCGGCGCCGACGTGGTGATGGGCGGCGGCGGCTACGTCGCCGGGCCGGCCGGGCTGGCGGCGGCGCTGACCGGGACCCCGCTCGTCCTCACCGAGGCCGACAGCCACCTCGGGCTCGCCAACCGCCTGCTGGCGCGCCGGGCGCGGCGGGTCTGCCTGGCGTTCCCGATCGCCGGGCGTGAAGGCGAGCCCTATCTGGTGACGGGACGGCCGGTGCCGAAAGCGGTGCTGGAAGCCGATCGGGCGAAGGCGCGCGAGCGCTTCGGGATTGCCGCCGACGCCCGCTGCCTGCTCGTCTTCGGCGGCAGTCAGGGCGCCCGCACGATCAACTTCGCCGCGGTCGAAGCCTTCGCCGAGGGTGCGAACGCAGTTGTCCCCGGTATGCGGGGAGAAGGA
>DASTGL010000385.1:0-5912 GCA_035719145.1 Solirubrobacterales bacterium | reverse complement strand
CCAGGCAAGGGCGGCAGCGGCCAGCGGCGGCACCGCGACCAGTGCCAGGTAGGTGAGGAAGCGGGCGCTGGCGGAGTCGAGGGCGATCGCGGAGATCACGACGAGGATCGAGAGCGGCAGCACCAGCGCCCACCAGCGGCTCTGCAAGCGCTCGAGGAGCGCCGGCAGGGGTGGTCTGGGAGCGGCGACGAGAACGGCCTGCACGAGGCTGAGGACGCCGATCGAGAGCCAGAAGGGGAGCAAGCGTCAGGCGGAGCCGGCGGGGACAGCGGTCGGGGGCCGCTGCTCCTTCTCGCGCTCCGCCGGCGCGGCTCCCCCGCGCGGCTCCAGGCGCCCCGCGGTGGCCACCGTCCACAGCATCGCCAGCCAGTTGCAGGTCGCTACCGCGACGTGGACCCAGACGATCTCGCCGGGGAGTTCCAGGGCCCATTGGACGCCGCCGATCGCGCCCTGCAGCGCCAGCAGGCCGAGCACAACCGTGAGCGGCTTCAAGGCCCGCCTGTCGCCGCCGGGACGGCGGAGTAGAAACCAGACGCCGATCGCGGCGAGGCCGTAGACGGTGGCGATCACCGCGTGGCGCTCGACCACCCATTCCAGGGTCTTCACGCCCTCGAAATCGAAGCGGTGGACCAGCTGCCCTTCGTGAGCGCCGGCATGCGGTCCCGAAGCGGTGGCGATCGTGCCGAGGAGGATCGTCAGCTGCCCGAGCGGGATCAGCGCCCGCACCGACCAGACGCCGAGCCGGTCGTGCGAGCGGCGCCGCTGCCACGGTTCGTAGCGCGAGCACCAGGCGAGGGCGAAGGCGGCGTCGAGCAGCATCATCGAAAGGATGAAGTGGCTCATCACCAGGCCCGGGGCGAGGTGGTACTTGACCACCAGCGCCCCGAGGATCGCCTGCCCGATCACCCCGAGCGGCAGCAACCCTCCGAACAGCGCCAGGTGCCAGCGGTAGGGCCGCCGGAACCAGGCGAGCAGAGCGGCGGCGATTACCGCGAAGCCGACGATCCCGGTGATCAGCCGGTTCGTGTACTCGATCACCGCGTGGGATTCGAGCGGGGGGGTGGTGCCGCCGTAGCACTTGGGCCAGTCCGGGCAGCCGAGGCCGGAGCCGGTGAGGCGCACGCCGGCGCCGGTCAGGACGATCATCGAGAGCGCAATTAGGGCGACCAGCGTCACCTGCGCGTAGCGCTCCGGCGAGATCTCGAGGCGGCTCTTCAGGCGTTCCCGCATCTACCTCACATCATCGCAGCGGCCACGCGGCCGCTCGCGGCTAGCCCTGGGCTTTGCCGCCGCCCTGGCCTTCGCCGGCAGCGGAGTTTTCGAACAGGTACTGGACCAGGTCTTCGAGTTCTTTTTCGCTGAGGACTTCGCCGAAGTTCTGCGGCATCACGTTGGGCGGGTAGCCCTTGGCGATTTCCGCGTTCGGGTTGACGACCATTTCTTCGATTTTGGCGGTGGTGTCGCCCGCTACCAGTGCTTCTTCGAGCGGCGGGCCGGTGACGCCGCCGGAGCCGGCGGCTTTGAAGGTGTGGCAGCCGCCGCAGCCGTTGTTGGCGAAGACCTGAGCGCCGGGGCCGCCTTCGACTTCCGGCGGCGCGGCACCGGGGACGCCGGCCCATTCGCCGACGTAGGCGGCGACGTCGTCGAGATCCTGGCCGGTGACGATGTCCTGCGGCATCGAGACGCGCGGGTCGCCATTGCTCTCGCGCGGGTACTCGACCTGCGCCTTGACGACCCCTTCGACGGTGTCGGAGTCGTTGCCCTCGGCGCGAGCGGCGGCGAAGGCATCGTCGAGGTTGGGGCCGATTTCGCCGCTGGTACCCGCCTGCGCCAGGGTGTGGCATTCGCCGCACTTCTGGACGAACAGCGTCCGCCCGCGCTGCGGGTCGGCGCTGGTCGTGCCGCAGCCCGAGGCGGTCGCCATGAGGGCGACCAGCGCGACGAGCGCGAGCAGCGGGACGAGCGGTTTCGAGGGGCGATTCATGGGGCGCAATGCGAGCGGGAGTCTATATGTCGACGCCCCGGGTAAGCGTCCCTGTGACCTATTCCCATGGGATAGGATTGAGGCGATCATCACTAAGTTTCGAAACCAGCGCAGCGGGAGGTCGTAGATGCAGGTCAGGGACGGCATGTCGGAGATCACGCTGACTGTGGGACCCACCCACACGCTGCGCGAGGCGGCGGCGAAGATGGTCGAGAAAGGGACCGGCGCAGCCCTGGTGCTCGACGGCGAGATGCCGACTCCCTCGGTCGTCACCGAGCGAGACCTCCTGGTCGCCGTCGCCCGGGGTCAGAACCCCGACCACGAGCGCGTCTGCGACCACATGAGCGAGGGCGTGCTCAGCGCCGCCCCCGACTGGAGCCTCGAGCGGGCGGCGGCGGAGATGTCGCGGCGCAACGTCCGCCACCTCGTCGTCTTCGACGACGGCGAGCCGACCGGCATGCTCTCGATGCGCGACATCGTCCGCTGCTGGACCAGCGACGGCGCTACGAGCGAAATGAGCCTGCCGGGCTCTAGTTAGCCGCGAGGCGGGCCGGAGATGGTTTCGACCGGCAATGCCGCGCTGCGGGTCTCCTGGCGGCGCGGGAGGCGGTAGTAGCTCCGCACCGAGTCGCGGACGATGCTGCGGAAGGCCAGGAGGATGAAGATCGCGCCGACGACCGCGTAGAAGACCGGCGGGAAGGCGAAGCCGGCGGCGAAGATCCCGCAGAGCAGCCCGACCGCTCCGACGGCGAAGAAGACCGGGCCCCAGGAGGGGCGCGGCGTGTAGATCATCTCGCCCGGCTCGGAGACGTTTCGATGCTCGGCCATGGCTTACTGGGCGATGTAGAGGAAGGCTGCGACGAACGAGAGGGCGAAGATCCCGGCGGCGATGCCCCCGGCGACCAGCCCGGCGCGCATGTTCCTACGTGCGGTCTCGCGATCCATTGCCGGGATTTCTATCAGTCCGAGGGGAAGCTCTGTCGCTCTAGACGTTGGCGGCGATGGCCATCGAGAGGAAGAGCGCAGCCAGGTAGGCGAGGGAGAAGAGGTAGGTACGGAGGGCCCAGCGGCGTTCGCGGCTGCGGTAGAGGCGGGTGGAGAAGTAGATGAAGCCGGCGCCGAGGAGCATCGAGGGGACGAGGTAGGCGATGCCGAGGCCGCCGGCGCAGAAGGGCAGCTGGGTGACGGCGTAGAGGAGGACGGTGTAGAGGAGGATCTGGCGGCGCGTCTCCTCCTCGCCGCGGACGACCGGGAGCATCGGGATCCCCGCCTTCGCGTACTCGTCCTTCATCAGCAGCGAAAGCGCCCAGAAGTGGGGCGGGGTCCAGAAGAAGACGATCGCGAACATGTAGAAGGCCATGCCGCTGAGGCCGCCGGTCACGGCCGCCCAGGCGACAAGGGGCGGGACGGCGCCGGCGGCGCCGCCGATGACGATGTTCTGCGGCGTCGTCCGCTTCAGCCAGAGGGTGTAGACGCAGACGTAGCCGAAGAAGCCCGAGAGCGAGAGGGCGGCGGCCAGCGGGTTGACGGTCAGCGCCAGCAGCAGGAAGGAAGCGGCGCCGAGGCCGAGGCCGAAGGCGGTCGCGGCGGCAACCGAGACGCGGCCGGAGGCCACCGGACGGTCCGCCGTGCGGGCCATCGTGCGGTCGATGTCGCGGTCGACGGCGTGGTTGATCGCCCCCGCGCCGCCGGCCGAGAGGGCGCCGCCGAGGCAGGTGAGGAAGACGAGCCCGATCGAGGGATCCCCGGCCACGTACATCGTCGTGATCGTGGTGAAGAGCAGCAACGACTGCACCTTCGGCTTGGTCAGCGTCAGGTAGTCGCGCAGGACCGTCGGGATTGCGGGGCGCCGCGAGAGGGCGGCAGTCTGGGCACCGCTCATGCGGGACTCAGGCTACCGGCTGGGACTCGCGCGCCGCCGCTGCCTGTTCGCGGCGGGTGCGGTGGCCGATCGCCACGCGGATGTCGCGCAGCGGCTGCGGGCTGCGGACGTCGGGGAGGACATCGAAGTTGTGCGGCTCCGGCGGCGAGAGCGTGAACCACTCGAGCGTGTCGCCGGCCCAGGGATCGTGCCCGGCGGCGGGTCCGTTGGTGCGGCTGAAGATCGCGTTGCAGATCGTCAGCACGATCCCGACGAACAGGATGAGGACGCCGATGGTGGCGACCACGTTGTAGGCGGTGACGCCGGCATTGTCGAAGTACTTGTAGGCGTCGACGACCTGGCCCTTGTCGTCCCCGGCGAGGAAGAGCGGCACGAAGCCGACGAGGAGGCCGATGACAATCGCCCAGAAGGAGATCCGGCCGAGGCTCTCGCCGAGCGTCCTTCCGGTCATCTTCGGGAACCAGTAGTAGAGGGCGGCGAAGCCGCCGAGGACGGCGCCGCCGATCAGCGCGAAGTGGGTCGCGGCGGTCGCGTCGGTGGTGTTGTGGAGGTGCCAGGCGGCGCCGACCAGCGACTGCTCGAGCTCGGCGGCGAGGCCGATCGAGATCATCGAGATCGCGCCGATCGCGAACAGGGCCGGCGCCCGCATCCGCAGGGTGCCGCCGACGAGGGTCGCGATCAGGTTGAAGAGGATCAGGCCGAAGGGGAGGACGAGCGCCAGAGACATGAACATCGCGAAGTACTGCCAGCCGATCCCGATCGGCGCGGTCAGCATGTTCTGCATCCAGGCCAGGGTGCCGAGCACGGCCACCGCGCCGAGCGAAGCCATCACCACGTTGCGGTTGAAGAGCGCTTTGCGCGAGAAGGCGGAGACGATTTCGGCGATCGCGCCGAAGGCGAAGATCAGCAGCAGCATGTAGGCGCCGGTGAAGAAGATCCAGCTGAGGTGCTGCCAGAGCAGCGGCGCGCCGCCGTTGCCGTCGGCGAAGAAGATGCCTTCGTAGTTGCGGTCGATCAGCAGCATCGCCAGCGCCGCCAGGAACACCGGGCCGACGACGATCAAAAGCCAGGAGGAGACGGTCGCCGCCCAGGCGAAGACGGGGACCCGGCGCCAGGCCATGCCCGGGGCGCGCATCATCCGCAGCGTCGCCGCCAGGTTGATCGCGAGGAAGACGAAGCCGAGCGTCGCCAGGCCGACGCCCGAGGCCCAGGCGTCGACGCCGTTGTTGGAGAGGAAGGCGGTCTCGCTGAGCGGCGCCAGCGGGTTGACGCCGGCCTCCGAGGGGGTGAAGAGGAAGGTCGCGTAGAGCATGGTGGCCCCGGCCACATAGAGGGCGACGCCGATCTGGCCGAGCCGCGGCAGCGCCGTGCCGCGGGCGCCGATCTGCAGCGGCGCCACGTAGTAGAAGAACCCGAGCGCGAAGGGCAGGGCGAAGAGGAAGATCGAGGTGGCGCCGTACATCGAGAGCATGCGGTTGAAACCGACCGGCGAGAGGAAGGTGTTTTCCGGCACCAGCAGCTGCAGGCGCATCAGCAGCAGCTCGACCGCGGCGAGGAAGAGGAAGCCGAGGGCGCCGCAGATGAGGATCTGGCCGACGTCCTTGTGGTCGGCCGAGGTCGCCAGCTCGGCCCAGCGCGGGCGGCGGCGGACGTGGTAGCCGTCGGCTACGAGCTCGGGGCGAGGACTGGGGCTCATGGCACCTTTCCTTCTTCGATCAGGCCGACGACCCGGTCCTGGGCAGCTTCGATGTCGCTTTTCTGGGTCTTGATGAATTCTTCGTATTCGTCGGGGGAGACGACTTCGACCTCGGTTCGCATCGGCGCGTAGGCCTGGCCCGAGAGGGTGGCGGAATCCCCTTCGTAGACCCCTTCGTCGTCGGCGCGGAAGGCGATGTCGTGGTTCTTGCCCGGCACCGCGTCGGCCTTGGGAGCGAGATCGTTGACGTTCCAGGTGTGGACGACGTCGGTCGACTCGAGGTCGAGCTTGACCGCGGTGTCGACCGGGACGACGAGCTTGTAATAGGAGAAGGCGCCGTTGGGGTAGTC
>DASTGL010000384.1:0-2661 GCA_035719145.1 Solirubrobacterales bacterium | reverse complement strand
ACTCCGGGCGAGCGGGCGGCGGCGGAACTCGAACCGACTGAGGCCCCTGAAGCGCCTGCGGCTCCCGAGGTGGGCGAGGTGGACGGGGACGGCGACACCGCCGCGCCCGGCGGCGAGAAACGCAAGCGCAAGCAGCGCGACTAGCGCCGCTCTAGGTCTGCGGCGCCGGCGGCGCCGCCATCAGCTCGACCCGGTGGCCGCCTGGAGCGATCGCCAGCGCCCGCGGCTGACCCCAATGTTCACGTTTCGGCTCGATCGCGAACCCGGCCTCCCGCACCCGCGCCACGGTCCCGTCGAAGTCGTTGACAACAACCGCCAGGTGCCCCGGCGATGGCACCGTCGGCTCCGCCTCCGGCATCAGGTGCACCTGCGTCCCAGCCCACTCGAGCCAGGTGAACTCGCGCAAAGTCTCCGGCGGCTCGACCCGCTCGAACCCGAGCAGCTCGAAGAAGCCGACAGCGCCCTCGATGTCAGCGGGCGCAACCTCAATCCCGACGTGGTGGAGCACACAGAAAATTTACAGACACGTTTCAGATGCGTATGCTTTTGTCTGCTACATTCGAACCATGGAGGCTGTGGTCGCAGAGAAGGGGGCAGGGATGACGGAATGGAACGACGGACGTCTCGATGACCTAAGCGAACGGGTCGACCGCATTGAGAAGAAGGTGGATGGCGGGTTTGCCCAGGCGGACCAGAAGATGGAAGCCGGATTTGCCCAGGCGGACCAGAAGATGGAAGCCGGATTTGCCCGCATCGACGACAAATTCAAAGAGATGGACCAGAAGATGGAGGCTGGATTCGCTCGCATAGATGCGAAGTTCGACGCGTTCTTTCTTCACATGGACAGGAAGTTCGACGCCGTCAACGAACGCTTCGAAGACATGCATCGAATGCTCTTCAGGTCGGCGTGGGCCTTGGTCATCGGCCTGCTCGGCATGTTCAGCGTGCTGATCGGAGTTATCGCCACGCAGTAGCTAGAAGAGCAGCGAGAGGAGTGCTGCGACGATCACTATTGCCGTCGACCAGGTGATCGTCTCGGCGACTATGCGGTTGTCGAGGCCGTAGGCGTGGGAGACGACGAGGGCGTTGATGCCCGTCGGCATCGCTGACATCAGGCGGTAGGCGGAGGGGAGCTCGATCAGCGGGGCGGCGAGGAGCATGAGGAGCGCGGGGGCGAGGGCAAGGCGGCCGAGGGTGGCGACGGCGACGGGGGCAGTGATCGGCGGCGGCAGGGGCAGCTCGCCCTGTCCGGCGCCCTCGGCGAGGGTGGCGCCGACGGCGAAGAAGCCGAGCGGCAGGATCGCCACCGCCAGCACCTGTGAGGCGTCGACGAGGAACTGCGGCGCCAGCGCGCTCGGCGCCAGCAGGCCGAGGACCGCTGCGTAGAGCGGCGGGTTGCGGGTGAAGAAAGTCCGCACGCGCGCGCCCATCCCTTCGCCTGCTTTCGTCCCGAAGGCAGCCCCGACCCCGAACGCCCCGAACATCAGCGTCGGCCCGCCTACGAGGACGTCGAAGAGGACGCCGGTCGAGAGGTGGTCGCGCCCGAGCAGGGCTACGGTCAGCGGATAGCCGAGGTAGGTGGTGTTGGCGACGATCGCCGCGCAGATCACCGCCCCGGTCTGCGGCGGGCTCAGCCGCAACAGCTTCGCGGCAACGAGCCAAGCCGCCACCCCGACCAGCGCCATGTTCACCAGCGCGATCCCGATCCCGACGGCGTTGTCGACGCTGATCGAGGACGCCGCCAGGTTGAAGAAGATCACCGGCGGCACCAGCACGTAGAGCATCACCAACAACAGCCGCCGCGCCAGCGCCACAGCTTCTTTCGGCCGCCGCCGCTCGGACTCGACGCCGACCGCGGCGCCGGCGACCATCAGGACAAGGGTGAGGAGGACCCCCAAGCGCTAGAACAGCGCGGCGCCCGCATGCGACGCGAAGTCGACGAGGGGCTGGGGGATGATCCCGAAGAAGACGGTCGCGGCAGCGGCGAGGACCGCCGGGCCGACGAGGTACCAGCGCCGGCCGGCTTCGAGATCGATCGGGTCGGCCTCGGGGGAGGCGCCCGCGATCACAGGAGTGCCGCCGGTCACCGTCTCGCGCTCAGGGCGCATCCACATCGCCGCGACGATCCGCAGGTAGTAGGCGAGCGAGATCATCGTCCCGACGGCGATGAAGACCGCGAGCCAGGTGTAGTCGCCTTCGACCAGGGCCTCGATCAGGTAGAGCTTGCCGATAAAACCCGCCGTCGCCGGCAGCCCCGCCAGCGCCAGCATCGAGATCGTCAGCGGCCAGGCCAGCGCCGGGCGCTCGGCACCGAGGCCGCGGACGGCGCGGATGTCGTCGCCGTAGACGGTCTCGCGCTCGCGGGCGACGATCACCGCGAAGGCGGCGAGGTTCATGAAGGCGTAGGCGGCGAGGTAGAAGACCAGCGAGCTGGTCCCCGCCTCGGAGGCGACGACGACGCCGCCGAGCATGTAGCCGGCCTGGGCGACGCCGGACCAGCCCATGATCCGCTTCAGCGAGTCCTGGCCGAGGGCGCCGACGTTGCCGACGACGATCGAGATCGCCGCCAGCGCCGCCAATGCCGGCTGCCAGGAGTCGGCCTGCGAGCCGAGGGCGACGTCGAAGAAGCGGAGGAAGCCGGCGAAGGCGGCGGCCTTGGTC
>DASTGL010000383.1:0-4692 GCA_035719145.1 Solirubrobacterales bacterium | reverse complement strand
CGCTCGGAGGCGAGGATGTGGCGGGCGGGCGGCTCGCCGTCGCGGCGGCGCAGCTCCAGGACCTGGCCTTTGACCGGGCGCACCGGCGGGCGAGCATGCTCGGGCAGCCACTCGGTGGCGCCAGACCAGGCGCCGCTGGCGAGGACGACGGTCTCGGCCCGCAGCAGTTCGTCCCCAGTATCCGGGGACAAATCGGTTCGCGGTTCCGTTTGCCTTTCGTCACGGCTTTCAGCCGCCGGTCGGACCTTGACTCCGACCAGCCGCTCGCCTTCGAAGATGCCGTCGACCACTTCCGTCCCCGTCCTTACCTCGGCGCCTTCCGCGCGCAACGCAGCCAGCAGCGCAACCGTCAGCGCCCGCGGGTCCACAGCCGCCTCGCCCGCCGCGAAGACGCCGCCGTGGAACGAGGGGGTCAGCCCCGGCTCCAGGTCCCGGCACTTGCGCGGCGGCAGCCACTCGGCCTCGAGCTCCAGCGAGCGCTGCAGGTCGTGGACCCGGCGCAACTGCGCCGCCTCGTCGCGGTCGAGGGCTATATGTAGAGCGCCGAGCCGCTCGTATCCCGTCTCCTCACCGCTCGCCGTCTCCAGCTCGGCGACGAACCCCGGGTAGAGGCGCGCCGCCGCCAGGGTCAGCTCCAGCAGCTCCGGCTCGCCGAAGGTCAGCTCGCCGACCGGCGCCAGCATCCCGGCCGCGACCCGGCTCGCGCCGCCGCCCGGCTCGCCGCGCTCGACCACCGCCACCCGCGCCCCGCGCCCGGCCAGCCGCCAGGCGCAGCTGAGACCGATGACGCCGCCGCCGACCACCACCACGTCGAAGGCATCGCCACCAACACCACCAACATCAGAACCGCGCTTCTCTCTCACAGCTTTGCCTCCGCCGGCATTACCCGGATCAGGTCGAAACGGTCGGCGGCCTCGATGCCGCCCTCTCAGCCCTCGCGGGCTCCCGTGCACGCTCCGTGCCTCTCCGATGCTACCCCTCCGCCGAGCCCGGCAGAGGGCCTGCGGCCCGACCCAGCCATAATCGGGCGATGAGCTTGTCGCTGCCCGAGGGGGACGGCCCGCTGCGCCGCGAGCGCTTGCGCACCGCCCGCCTCTACTTCGTCTGCGAGGCGCGTCCGCACGGCGACCTGGAAGCGCTGCTGCGGGCGGCGCTGACCGGCGGTGCCGACATCGTCCAGCTGCGCGAGAAGAAGCTCGGGCGGACGGAGATCGAGCGCGCGGCCGGGACCTTCCGCCGCGTCGCCGACACCTTCAGCGCCCTGTTCGTCGTCAACGACGACCCCGAGCTGGCGCGCGCCTGCGACGCCGACGGCGTCCACGTCGGCCAGGACGACGTCGGCGCCGAGCAGGCGCGGGAGATCCTCGGGCCGAGCGCGATCGTCGGCCTCTCCACCCACTCCGAGGAGCAGATCGCCGCCAGCGCCGGGCGCCCGGTCGACTACATCAGCGTCGGCCCGATCTGGGAGACGCCGACGAAGGAGGGCCGCCCCGCCGTCGGGCTCGACCTGATCCGCCACGCGGCCACGAGCGCGCCGCACCCGTTCTTCGCGATCGGCGGCATCGACGCCGACAACGCCGCCGAGGTCGTCGAGGCCGGCGCCGAGCGGCTCTGCGTCGTGCGGGCGGTCCGCGACGCCGCCGATCCCGCCGCCGCCGCGACGGCGCTGCGACAGGCGTTCGCCGACAGCGAAAGGGGCGTCGCGCCCGGTGGCTGAGGAGCGGCCGCCCGCGCCTGCGGAGCGGGTCAAGCGCAAGCAGCGCGGCGGCGGGGCAGACCGGATGACCCGCGGCTACGCCCGCGCCGAGCAGCGCAACCAGGAGGCGCGGGAAGCGCTCGAGCCGCTGGCCGAGGGCGAGCGGCCGACCGTGGTCACCGTCGGCGCGATCGTCGCGGCGCTGATCGCGCTCTCGATCGTCGCCGGTTACCTGGCCGGCGTCCACGTCGACGGCGAAAAACCGAAACTGCCGCAGGTCCTGGCCCCGGCGCTGATCATGGGGTTCATGGCCTGGGGGATGTGGCGCGCCCGCTACTGGGCCGTCCTCGGCTTCCAGCTGATCCTCGTCTTCCTCATCTTCAGCGCCTTCTTCGGGCTGGTCGTCGGCGCTTCGAGCGTCGGCCAGATCCTCGCCACGCTCGGCCTGTTGATCGTCGCCGGCGCCTTCTTCTACTTCATGGTCAAGGCGATGGCGCGGATCCAGATGCCGACCCGGGCGCCGCGGGAGTAACAGTGGCCCCGAAGCTCCCCTCCCTCAGCAGCGTCACCGCGATGCCCGCCGACGCGGTGGCGGCGCTGCGGATGCTGCCGGAGATCGCCGAGAACACGCGGGCGATGAAGGAGCACACGGCGGCGCTGTCGCGGGTCGCCGAGGCGCTCGACCGGGTGGCGGGATACACCGCGGCGCTGCCGGCGATGGGCGAGGAAATCGAGCAGATCGGCGCCACGGTGAAAAGCCTCGACGGCGTCGACAAGCGCGTCGAGGCGATCGAGGCGGCGATGCCGGTCCTGGTCGAGGTCCAGCGCCACCTGGCGGCGCTGCCGGAGACGATGGGACGGCTGGACAAGGGGATCGCCGGGCTCGACAAGGGGATCGGAGGCCTGGACAAGGGAATCGACGGTCTCGACAAAGGGATCAAGCGCCTGGACAAAGGGATCGCCGGCCTCAGCAAGCTGATGGAACAGATCCTCACCGGGCTCGACGGGATGAACGCCAGCGTCGAGACGCTGCAGAGCGCGGTCGGCCCGCTCGGCCGCCTCGCCGGCCGCATGCCCGGGCAGAAGAAGTCGGGGTAGATCGATCACACGCGGGCCTGCCAGCGCGCGTCCTTCTATAGGCTCAGAACGCATGGCCGATTCCTTCGACCAGATCGTCATCGGCGGGGGCCCGGGCGGCTACGTCGCCGCGATCCGCGCCGCCCAGCTGGGCCAGAAGACCGCGGTCGTCGAGCGCGACAAAGCCGGCGGGCGCTGCCTCAACTACGCCTGCATCCCGGCGAAGACGGTGCTGCGGACGGCGGAGATCTACCACGAGGCCCGCAACAGCGAGAACCTCGGCGTGGTCGCAGGCGACGTCTCGCTCGACTGGGAGGCGCTGCACAAACGGCGCGAGGAGGTCTCGGCGACGCTCTCGGGCGGCGTCGAAGGCCTCTGGAAGAAAAACAAGATCGAGTTCATCGCCGGCGACGGCTCGCTGACCGGCGAGGGCAACGTCAAGGTCGGCGACGAGGTCTACGAGGCGAAAGCGGTGACGCTGGCGACCGGGTCGGTGGCGCTGCCGATCCCCGGCGTCGAGTTCGGCGGCCGCGTCCTGGAAACCTGGGGCGCTTGGTCGCTGAACGAGCGCCCGAACCGGATCGCCGTGGTCGGTGCCGGTGCCTCGGGCTGCGAGCTCGCCTCCGCCTACGCGCGCTTCGGCACCGAGGTGCTGCTGATCGAGATGCTCGACCAGATCCTCCCGGTCGAGGACAAGGACATGGCCAAAGTCGTCGAACGGGTCTTCAAGCGCGAGGGGATCGAGATCTCCACCGGCACCCCGGTCCAGAACGTCGAAGCCGGCGACAGCAGCGTCAAGTTCAGCTATGGCGACAACAGCGCCGAGGTCGACTACCTGATGATCGCCGGCGGCCGCGCCCCCGACGTCGAGGAGCTGGGGCTGCAGGAGGCCGGGGTCGAGCTGGAGGAGAACGGCAAAGTCAAAGTCGACGAGTTCCAGCGGACCACCAACCAGAAGGTCTTCGCGATCGGCGACCTCACCGGGCGCAAGGCGCTCGCCCACAAGGCTTCCGAGGAGGGCGTTGTCGCGGTCGAGACCGCCGCCGGGGTCGATACCCGTCCCGTCAACCAGGGCCTCGTCGCCGGCGCCACCTTCTGCCACCCGCAGGTGGCGAGCGTCGGCCTCACCGAGGCGCAGGCGAAAGAGGCCGGCCACGAGATCAAGGTCGGCAAACAGAAAATCGCCGGCGAGGGCGCGGGCACCGTCTACGAGGACAAAGACGGCCTCGTCAAGCTCGTCGTCGAGGCCAAATACGGCGAGATCCTCGGCGCCCACATCGTCGGCAACAGCGCCTGCGACATGATCGCCGAGCTGGTCGCGGTGATGGAGATCGAGGGCGGCTACCAGGAGCTGGCGCGGACGGTGCACCCGCACCCGACCGTCTCCGAGGCCGTGCTAGACGCGGCGCGAGCCGTCGACGGCTGGCCGATCCACGCCTAGGCGTGAGCGCGCGCGCCACCTTCTACTTCGACCTCGGGTCCCCGTACGCCTACCTCTCCGCCGAGCGGATCAGCGGGCTCTTCACCGAGGCCGAACTGGAGCAGCCGGAGTGGCAACCGATCCTGCTCGGCGGTTTGTTCCGGCGCTTCGAGCGCGGCTCGTGGGGCGAGACCGATGCGCGGGCCGAAGGGATGGCCGAGATCGAGCGGCGCGCGGTCGAGTACGGGCTGCCGCCGATCGCCTGGCCGAAGCCTTGGCCCAACGACGGCCTGGTCGCAATGCGGGCCGCGACCTTCGCCAAGCAGACCGGGCGCACGGTCGCCTTCTCCCTCGCCGCCTTCCGCCAGGCCTTCGCCGCCGGCCGCGACCTCACCGACGTCGACAGCGTGACGATCGCCGCCGCCGCCTGCGAGCTGCACCCGCGCTCGCTGCTGAAAGCGGTCGAAACGGAGATGGTCAAGGGGGCGCTGCGGGAGGC
>DASTGL010000382.1:0-2792 GCA_035719145.1 Solirubrobacterales bacterium | reverse complement strand
CGCCGCTCAGGCGAGGAGACCGAGTTCCTCCTCGTCCACCCCGGCGGCCCGTTCTGGGCGAAGAAGGACGCCGGGGCCTGGACGATCCCGAAGGGGCAGATCGAGGACGAGGAGGAGCCGCGCGCCTGCGCGATCCGCGAGCTCGAAGAGGAGCTGGGCGCCGCGCCCGCCCTCGATCCCGAGCAGCTGCTCGAGCTCGGCTCGATCAAGCAGAAAGCCGGCAAAGTCGTCGAGGCCTGGGCGGCAGAGGCCGATTTCGACCCGGCGGCGCTCGCCAGCAACAGCTTCGAGATGGAGTGGCCGCCGCGCAGCGGCAACCGCCGGGAGTTCCCCGAGGTCGACCGCGCCGAGTGGTTCAACCTGGCGGCGGCGAGGGCGAAGATCCTGCCGGCGCAGGCGGAGTTTCTGGATCGCCTGCTGGAGGGGTTAGAGTCGGAAGATGGAGAACGGCGCGTCCCCGAACGGTAGGGCTCCGATCCCGGCGCGCCTGCTCGGCGTCGGGGTGCGCGGGGCCCGCACCGTCACCAAAGCGACCGGGATCGACCGCGCGGTCGAAACTGCCGCCGAGGACGCGATCGTCGCCGCGGTCGAGAGCAAAGCGGTCGAGCGGGCGATGGTCAGGGTTCTCGAAGGGCCGGTGATCGAAGAGGCCGTCGAAGGAGCGCTCGAGAGCGAGGCGGTAAAGCGCGCCCTGCTCGAGGCGATGGACAGCGAGCTGGTCGACGAGGTCTGGCGGCGGCTGCTGGCCAGCGAGGAGGCCCAGCAGCTGGTCGAGCGGATCGCCGAGGCGCCGGAGGTGCGGGCGGCGATCAGCGCCCAGGGCATCGGCTTGCTGGGAGACATCGGCCGCACGATCGGCAACCTGGTGCGCCGGCTCGACGACCGCTTCGAGCGCCTCGTCCGCCGCATCTTCTTCCGCAAGCCCCGGGAGCTGCCCACCGACCATGCCGGCGCGATCAGCCGCGGCCTGGCGATGGCGATCGACGGCGTCTTCGTCAACCTCGCTTTCACCGCCTTCGTCGCCCTGGTGACCCTGGTCGCGAACATCTTCGGCGGCAGCGGCGAAGGCGGCAGCGGCCTGGCGATCGCCGTCGGCTCCACCGCCTGGCTCACTTTCGGCGCCGTCTACCTGGTCGGCTTCTGGTCGCTCGCCGACCAGACGCCGGGAATGCGGTTCGTCGGCATCCGGCTGGAGGAGCGGCTGCCGCTGCGGCGCAGCTTCAGGCGCCTCGGTGGGCTCGGGCTCGCGGTCCTGACCTTCGGGATCGGCTTCCTCGGCATCCTCTTCGGCCCCCTGCGTCGGGCCTGGGACGACCGTCTCTCCGGCACCGGCGTCGTCTACGACGAGCGCCGGCCCGAGCCGGCGCCCTGGTCGGGCGCTAGATCGGCGCCCCCGAGCGGTTCGGCAGCACCCGCTGGACCAGCAGCGTGAGGGTGCCGGAGACGATCAGCAGCGAGACGTTGATCGCCAGCACTGCCGCCGCCCCCAGGGCGTGCTCGATGCCGCCGCCGCCGATCGCGACGCCGAGGTAGGCGGAGGCCGGGATCGTCGTCACCGAGATCGCGACGCCGACCGCGGCGCTCGCTTTGGTCTCGAAGGAGAGCATCGCCGCGACCCCCGCCGCCAGTGCGATCAGCACCGTCGAGTAGTCGGTGTGGGCGAGGCTGCTGAGGCTGCTGTTCTCGACCGCGAAGCCGTCGGGGAGCAGGCCGGTGATCTTGAGCAGGAAGCTGAGCACGGCGGCGGTGAGGACGACCAGGCCGAGGCCCATCGTCAGGGTGACGAAGGCGCGCCGGGCGAGCACGTAGCGGCGGGCGACGAGGCCGACGCAGGTGGCGCAGATCGGCAGCAGGTCGGGGCTGACCGCCATCGCGCCGACGATCAGGATCGAGCTGCTCGTGATGACGCCGAGGGCGGCGATCACCGCGGCGACGTTGATCAGCGCCAGGTAGCGCGCCAGCAGGCGCGAGTTCGCTCGCGCCTGGCCGATCACCTCGATCCAGGAGTAGCCGTCGACGCCGCCTTCGCCGAGGTGGTGGCGGTGCTGCGGGGCGACCACTTCGATCCGGGTGAGGACGTAGTCCTCGGAGGCAACCCCGAGGTCGGCGATCGCCTCGACCAGGCGGTCGGCGGCGACGGGCTCGACGTCGGCGACGAAGACGTAGGCGCCGTGGGGGGCTGCCTCATCGGCCTGCTGGACGACCCGCCGCACGCCATCGAGATCGCGCAGGAGCGCCGCGAACTCTTCGGCCTGGTGATGCGCGACAGAGGAGCGGAGCCTCAGCATCCACCCATTCTCACGGCCGCCTCGGCGGCGCTATGAGACGAGCTTCAAGACCTTGAAGGCGCGGTCGCCTTTCGGCGTCTCGACCTTCACGGTCGAGCCGACCCGCGCGTCCATCAGCGCCCGCCCGATCGGCGACTCGGCGGAGAGGCGACCTTCGGCGAGGTTGGCCTCGGTCGAGCCGACCAGGGTCCAGGCGTTGGTCTCACCCTTCGATTCGTCGAGCACTTCGGCGGTGCGGCCGAAGGAGAAGACGTCGGAGTCGAGCTCGGAGACCTCGACCACGACCGCGTTTCGCAGCCGTTCCTGCAGCCGCTTGATCCGCGTCTCCATGTGCGCCTGGTCCTCTTTGGCGACGTGATACTCGGCGTTCTCCTTGAGGTCGCCCTCGTCGCGCGCGGCTTTGATCCGCTTCGCCATCTCCTGCCGTTTCGGCCCTTCGAGCTCGGCCAGCTCCGCTTTCAGATCCTCGATGCCGGCGGCGGTGATCGGCTCGCCGGACTGTCC
>DASTGL010000381.1:0-2971 GCA_035719145.1 Solirubrobacterales bacterium | reverse complement strand
GAGCCCATCAGCCGCGCCCCGGTCGCCGCGACCGCCCGCCGCACCTCGGCCAGCTCCTTCGCCGCCTGCACGGCGTCGAGGCAGATGCCGGTCTTGAGCTCGATCTGGGTGGCGAAGATCTCGGTCGAGACGCTCCCCCGGTGCTGGAAGTCGATCTCCTCCAGCACCCGCTCGCCGCTGGCGACCAAGCCACAGGCTTCGTCGACCAGCAGCAGCTCCTCCTCGACCCCGATCGTCAGCGGCCCCGAGGTGCCGAACTTGTGCGCCGCGCGCCCCGCCCCGGTCTCCGCCTTGCCGGCATCGGTGGTGCCTTTAGGCAAGATCCCCATCGTGGGGGCGAGCTACCCCGCCCGGGAGCTTCCTTAACCCGCCCCTATCCTGCCCCGATGGCCCTCGGGGGGAAACTGCGCGTGCTCGGGGAACCGTCCTACCGGCGGCTCTGGATCGGGCGCACCGCCTCGCTGATCGGCGACGGGATGTCGCCGGTGGCGCTCGCCTTCGCGATCCTCGACCTGACCGGCTCGGCGACCGATCTCGGCATCGTCCTCGCCATCCACAGCCTCTTCCTGGTCGGGTTGCTCCTGGTCGGCGGCGTCATCGCCGACCGGATCTCGCCGCGTCTGGCGATGCTCGGTGCCGACGTAACCCGGACGATCTCGATGGGCCTGATCGCGGTGCTGCTCTTGGCCGGGGTCGCGGAGATCTGGGAGCTGGCGCTCCTCTACGCGATCGACGGTGCCGCCAGTGCCTTCTTCAACCCGGCCTCGAACTCGATCGTCCCCCAGATCGTCCCCGCCCGCCGCCTGCAGGAGGCAAACGGCCTGCTCAGCTTCTCGCGCTGGATGGGGAAGGTGGCGGGGCCGGCGCTGGCGGGAGTGCTCCTCGCTCTCGGCACCCCCGGCTCGGCCCTCGCCGTCGACGCCGCCACCTTCGCGGTCAGCGCCGCCTGCCTCTGGGGGCTGCGGGCACCCGGCCTGCGGCCTCCGAGCGAGAGCAACGACTTCCTCGCCGAGCTGCGCCACGGCTGGCGCGAGTTCTCCAGCCGCAGCTGGCTGGTCGCCGTGGTCCTCTCGGCGGCGACCACCAACGCGATCTTCTTCCCCGCCTTCCAGGTGCTCGGCCCGACCATCTCCCGCGAATCCCTGAACGGCTCCAGCTCCTGGGCCGTGATCGCCACCCTCTGGGGCCTCGGCGGCCTGCTCGGCGGACTGATCGCGATCTCGATCCGCCCGCGCCGGCCGCTCCTCGTCAGCGAGGGTTTCATCCTTCTCTTCCCGCTGCCGATCGTCCTGCTCGCCATCCCCTCCACCACCGCTCTGATCGCCGCCGGGGCGTTCGTCGCCGGCAGCTCGGTCAGCCTCGCCGAGGTCCTCTACGAGACGACCGTCGCCCAGAACGTCCCCCAAGACGCCCTCTCCCGGGTGACCGCCTACGACTGGCTCGGCTCCCTGGCGCTGGAGCCGGTCGGCCTCGCCCTCGTCGGCCCGCTGGCCGCCGGGATCGGCATCCCCACCACCCTCTGGCTCGGCACGATCGTGATGACCCTCTGCCTGCTCGCCGTGATCGCGGTACCGAGCGTGCGCCGACTCGAAGCCATCCCGCTGGACCCGACCCCGATCCCCCCGCCGCGCCCGGTCGAGGCCGGCGACTGAGGCGTCTGCCTCAGCCCTTGTAGATCGCGATCGGAACGATCACCGCGCCGGGCGAGAACAGTTCGGTCTGGCGGGCGAGCTTGCGCAGGAAGCAGAGCCTGCCGGTCACGGGCGGAACCGGGCCGCGGCCGGCATGGGCGTTGTATTCGAAGTACGTCTCGAGTTCGAGTTCGTCGCGCGGCTTCTCGCAGCTATGGCTGACATGGTTGATCAGGTAGTCCGGGGCGCGTTCGAGCGCCGTCCGCCACACCTCGCGGGTGCCCCAATCGGTGTACTCAGGTGACTCGAAGGCGCAGCGGTCTTCCTCTTGGCAGTGAACAGTGGACGGGTTCGCGAACACCCGGATCACCTCGCCCATGACGAACAGCTGGCCGCCGGTGTACTCGTCCCTGCTCTTTTCCAGCAGGCTCCGCTCCTGCGTGAGGCCGTCGTAGCTCATCGGCAGCAGTACCTTCAGGTGACGAGACTTTTCGGTATTGGGAGTGATGGCAAAGGTAATCCGCGGATTGGGACCCACCTGGTTGACGAACGATTCCGCGTTCGATCGTTCGATCAAGACGTGGGACCCGGACCCCGGGGGGAAGAGCGCCGAGAGGGTCGCGGACTGGCGCATCACCACAT
Source organism: Solirubrobacterales bacterium (assembly GCA_035719145.1). GTDB lineage: Bacteria > Actinomycetota > Thermoleophilia > Solirubrobacterales > 70-9 > VAYN01. The sequence goes on along the minus strand of DASTGL010000381.1, from coordinate 698 downwards.
ACGGGCGTATGTACCCCGGGCTGAGCAGGTTGCGGGTTTTGAATTTGACCAGCATTCCTTCTTTCAGATCTGTCAGATCCATCGGCTTGTTGAGATCGAGATAGTGGTAGGCCACTCCGCGATTGGTGTTGTTCTTCAGTTCGGTCAGGAGGATGCCCAGCTCACTCGCTTCGTTTTGGGTGATCGTGACTTCAGTCGCCGTTTCGCGCTGGGAGGAAGCTCCGCCTTCGACCGAGCCGGTGCCGACCTTGGCCGAAAGGGAGTTGATTTCCTTCGTCAACCGGTGAATTTCGCCCTGTTCTCCACCCCGTAGCTCGGAGAGCAAGTTGAGGACGCGGGGGCCATCGAGGTAAAGGAACTCCGACGGTGGCAACGGATTGGTAACCGAGTCTTCGCCGCCCCGATGGTCGACGACCACGTACCCGATGACAAGGGCCAGAGCCAGCGCGACGCTTACTACGACCGTCGGCCCGTGAGGAGCGTGCTTCTTGAAAAATCCACCGATGTCCTCGAGCTTCTGACCCACCGACATTCACCCAGCCTCCCGCAACTACGGGCGCCGATCAAGAACATCAAAGTTCTTAGAGAGTTTTAAGAACGGCCTGGGCGGCGTTGTAGCCGTTGATGCCGTGGGCGCCCGCGCCGGGGGGCGTGGCGGCTGAGCAGATGAAGACGTTAGGGATGCCGGTCGCGTAGGG
>DASTGL010000380.1:0-6581 GCA_035719145.1 Solirubrobacterales bacterium | reverse complement strand
AACGTCAAGATCGGCCACGACATCGAGGTCGAAGAGCTGGAGAAGCTCTACCACGCGATCGTCTTCACGGTCGGCTGCGAGACCGACCGAGCGCTCGGCATCCCCGGCGAGGACCTGCCCGGCAGCCACGCGGCCACCGCCTTCGTCGGCTGGTACAACGCCCATCCCGACTACGCGGACGACGACTTCGATCTCTCCGCCGAACGGGCCGTGGTGATCGGCAACGGCAACGTGGCGATGGACGTCGCCCGGATGCTCGCCCTCACCGACCACGAGCTGCGCCAGACCGACACCGCCGACCACGCGATCGAGGCGCTCGACGCCAAGCGGATCCGCGAGATCGTCGTCCTCGGCCGTCGCGGTCCCGCCCAGGCCGCCTTCACCAACCCGGAGATCAAAGAGCTCGGGGAGATGGAGGACGCCGACGTCGTCGTCGATCCGCAGGAGATGGAGCTCGACCCGGCCAGCCAGGCCTTCCTCGAGTCCGACGAGGTCGACAAGACGACCCGGGTCAACGTCGAGACGCTGAAGGAGTTCTCCGAAAGGGAGCCCGAGGGCAAGAAGCAGCGGATCGTCCTCCGCTTCCTCGCCTCGCCGGTCGAGATCAAGGGCGACGGCAAGGTCGAATCGATCGTCGTCGGCCGCAACGAGCTGGTCGAGGAAGGCGGCGCCTTGCGGGCCAAGGACACCGGCGAGCGCGAAGAGCTCGAGTGCGGCCTCGTCCTGCGCTCGGTCGGCTACACCGGGATCCCGATCGAGGGCGTGCCCTTCGACGAGAGCCGCGGCCTGATCCTCAACGAGGGCGGGCGGATCCTCGACTCCCACGACGCCGGCCACAAGACCGGCCATTACACCGCCGGCTGGATCAAGCGCGGCCCCTCCGGCGTGATCGGGACCAACAAGAAAGACGCCCTGGAGACCGTCCAGCACCTGCTCGCCGACGTCGAGGAGCAGAAGCTGCTGAGTCCCGAAAAGCCGGATCCGGGCGCGGTCGAGGACCTGCTGCGCGAGCGCAACGTCCGCTACGTCAGCTTCGAGGACTGGCAGGCGATCGACCAGGCCGAGGTCGGCCGCGGCGAGCCGCATGGCCGCCCGCGGGTCAAGTTCGTCCGGGTCGAGGAGATGCTCGAGACCCTCGGCGAGCCCGCCGCCAGCTAGTGCCCGCCGACCTCGACGAGCTGAAGGGGATGATCGAGGCGGCGCTGCCCGGCGCCGAGGCTGAGGTCGTCGACGAAACCGGCACCGGCGACCACATCCGCGCCACCGTCGTCGCCCCCCAGTTCGACGGCCTCTCGCGGATCGACCAGCACCGGCTGGTCAAGGCAGCCGTCAAAGAGCGCTTCGACGACGGCACCATCCACGCGCTCTCGGTCAAGACCAGCCTCCCCGGCTGAAGTCACACCTCCGCGCGCTTCCCTACGACAAAATGTTACATTGTGCGCGCCATGCGTACGACCTGATCCCCTAGCCTGGAGGACATGGAGGCAATGAGATCAACCTGGAGCGATTCCCGTCTCGACGAATTCAAGAACCGCGTCGACGAGCGCTTCAACGGCGTGGAAACCCGGATCACGGAGCTGAGCGGACGCGTGAGCGAAAACAACGCTCGCATCGACAGCCTGCAGCACGCCATCCTGATCGTCGGGGGCGGCCTCTTCGCTGCCTTCGTCGGGCTCCTCGCGGCTCTGATCGGCCTGATCGTCACCCAGCTCTAGCCGAACCCGCCTCCTCCCTACAATGGCCCCATGGCCGACCCAGAGCTGAAGAGCAAAATCGAAGAACTGATCGCCGCCAACCCGGTCCTGCTGTTCATGAAAGGGACCCCGGACATGCCGCGCTGCGGCTTCTCGATGCGCGTGGTCCAGGTGCTGGACCAGGTCGACGTCGACTACGGCGCGATCGACGTCCTCCCCGCGCTGCAGCCGCTGCGCGAAGTGACGGCGGAGATCTCCGACTGGCAGACCTTCCCCCAGCTCTACATCAACGGCGAGCTGCTGGGCGGCTGCGACATCATCGAGGAGATGTTCGAGTCCGGCGAGCTGGCCGAGGCCCTAGGCGTCGAGCAGCCCGAGGATGTCCAGGTCGCGCAGGCTCAGCCGACGGCCCCGCAGCAGTCTCCGCCCCTCCAGATCGAATAGAAGCTCTTGCGGTCTGGCTAGACCGCAGCGGCCTGTTCCGCAGCGTCCTCTTTCACCTGGAAAGAGGAGCCGCAGCCGCAGGCCGCAACAACGTTCGGGTTGTTGACCTGGAAGCCGGCGCCCTGGAGGCCTTCGATGTAGTCGACCTCGGAGCCGAAGACGAACTGCATGCTCACCTTGTCGACGACGACGGCGACGCCGTCGACCTCGAACACATGGTCGTCGTCCTTCGCCTTGTCGAAGGCAAGCGCGTACTGGAAGCCGGAGCAGCCACCACCACGCACGGCAACCCGCAGCGCCTGCTCCCCGCCGTCCGGCTGAGAGCCGAGCAGCTCGCCGATCTTCTCGGCGGCTTTGTCGGTGAGGGTGATCGCGGCTTGGGGCGTATCGGTCACTTCACAAAGTGTAGCGGTCTACGTACGCGTCTTAACGTGACAGCCCGTCTAGAATCGGTTTCGTGAGCTCGACTGCCGAGACCGCGGTCGTCTGCGATACCACTGGCTATCTGCCCTCGGAGCTGGTGGCCGAGCGTGGGATCAAGACGATCAGCCTTTACGTCTCCGTCGACGACCACCAGGAGCGGGAGTCGGAGATCAGCGACTTCGACGCGTTCTATGAGCGGTTGCGGGCTTCGGAAAGCGGTGCGACTACCTCACAGCCTTCGATCGGCGACTTCCTCGAGGTCTACGAGCCGCTGCTGGCCGAAGGGCGCGAAGTCGTCTCGATCCACATCTCAGCCGGCATCTCCGGCACCTTCGAGGCCGCCGGCCAAGCGCGCGAGCGGCTGATCGAGGAAGACAAAGGCGGCGAGCGCCTTTACCTTATGGACTCGCGCTCGGCTGCTGGCGGCATGGGTCTTTGCACCCTCGGCGCTTCCTCGGCCGCGAGGGCCGGGGCCGACGCGCCGAGCTGCCTCGCGCGTGCCGAGGAGACCCGCGAGAACCTGAAAATGTGGTTCGCGATCGACACCCTCGAGTACCTGCGCCGGGGCGGTCGCATCGGCGGCGCTCGCGCCTGGATCGGCGGAGCGTTGAAGATCAAGCCGATCCTCACTCTCGAGGAGGAAATCACCCCGGTCGAGCGCGTCCGCACCCGCGCCCGCTCGCTGGAGCGCCTGCGCGGCTACGCGCGCCAGCGCCACGAAGACGGCGCCGACGGCTGGGTCGTCCAGTACATCCAGGACAAAGAGACCGCCGACGCGCTGATCGAAGACTGCTACGAGATCTACAACTGCGAGCCGGCCTTCATCTCCGAGGTCGGCCCCGTCCTCGGCGCCCACGTCGGCCCCGGCCTGCTCGGCGTCGGCGGCGTCCGCACCGACTTGATCGCCTGACGCAGGTCAGCGGTTGCGCTTGCGGCGGCGCAACATTGCGCGCGCCCCGATGAAGAAGCCGACAGCGGCGGCGCCCATGATCAGCTGCTCTTTGTGCTCCTCGACCTGGCGGCGCCAGTCGGTCAGCTCGTTGACGCGGCCACGCAAGGCCTCGACCGAGCCGCCGAGCTCGCGGCGCTTGAGGTCGATGTCGCGGCGGATCTCCGCGGGGGAACGTCCTGGGGCACCGGTGGTCACGAAGCCTCCTTTTCGAGCATCTCCTTGGTCAGCTTCGCCTCTTCGATCGCCTGCTCGGGCACCGGCGGCGAGCCGGCCTTCAGCGAGCGGTAGGCGATGAAGCCGGCCAGCGCGGCGAGCAGCAGGAAGATCCCGGCGGTGACGAAGTAGCCGGCCCAGATGTTGCCGTCGAAGACTTCTTCGCCGAGCAGCCAGGCGATCCCGTGCAGGATCAGGATCAGCGCCAGGAAGGCGAAGGTGCCAGCGGCGACGCCGACCCCGGCCCCGCGGCCGAGCTTGGTCAGTTTCGCCGAGACCTCGGCCTTGGCGAGCTCGATCTCCTCGCGAACGAGGACTGAGGCGTTTTCGGAGACGTCGACGACGAGGTCCGCCAGGGTGCGCTCCTCCGGCGGGGGCGGTGGCCCCGGGGGTGGGATCGGCGGCGGGTTTTGCACGGGCTCGGCCATCAGTCCCTCCTACTCGGGCGGGTCCTCGTTGTACAGGCGGCGGTAGGCGATCGCCGCGGCCCGCGAGGCGGCGATGCTCGCCAGGGCGCCCATCGCGGCCAGGAGGCCGCTCCAGACGAGACGTTTGACCAGCTCGTTATCCACTCAGCTCAAACCTTTCCCCGAGGACGCGGCGGTAAACCAACCGGTCCGGCGGCGGTAGAAGATGCCATCAGCCTATTCACCGCGGCTCGAGTCCGTCGCAGATAGTCGTGACCAGCAGGTCGCGGGCTTGGTCGAAGTCGGTTTTCGAGGCCGGGATCGTGCCGAAGATCCACCCCGAGAGCAGCTGCTCGACGGCGCCGTAGAAGGCCATCGAGGCGAACATCGGCGCCACGTCGCCGCGTAGGGCGCCGCTCCCCTGCCCCTCCTCGACGATCCGGGCGATCCCCTCGTAGGCGCGGCGGATCTGCTCGAGGTGGGTCTGGCCGAACGAGTTCGCCGCCCGCGTCACCTCGACGATGATCACCTTCATCAGGTCGGGGTCGTGGCGGTAGGAGTCGAAGATGAAGCCGGCGACCTTGCCGAGCTTCTCGCGCGGGCCACCGTCGGCCCGGTCGGCCTCCTCGATCGCCGCCAGCAGCAGCGACCAGCGCTCGGTGAAGAGTTCGTTCAGGACCTGGTCCTTGGAGTTGAAGTAGTGGTAGACGAGGCCGTAGGCGACCCCCGCCTCGTCGGCGATGTCGGAGACGCGGGTCGAGTGGAAGCCCTGGCGGGCGAAGACGCGGACGGCGGCGTCGAGGATGAGGCGGCGTTTGTCGGCGGGCGGCGCCTGCGCCATCAGCTGCGGGCCTCCGTCGGCTGCGGCCAGAGGTAGGCGCCGGGCTGGCGGTTGGCCAGCGAGGGTAGGGACTCGCGGACGCGGTCCTGGGCGGCGAAGTCGAGATCGGCGGCGGCGAAGCCCTCGCCGTCGGGGGCGGTGGCGAGGACGACGCCCCAGGGGTCGACGATCATCGAGCGGCCGAAGGAGCTGTAGTGCGGCGGCGCTTCTCCCGTCTGGTTGGGGGCGACGACGAAGACCTGGTCCTCGATCGCCCGCGCCCGCAGCAGCACTTCCCAGTGGTCGCGGCCGGTGGCGAGGGTGAAGGCGGAGGGGACGGCGACGACGCGGGCGCCGCGCAGGGCGAGGATGCGAAACAGCTCGGGGAAGCGAAGGTCGTAGCAGACGCTCATCCCGAGGACCAGCTCGCCGAGCGGCGCCGTGACCGGTTCCGTGCCCGGCCGCTCGTGCTCGGACTCGCGGTAGGAGACGCCGCCGGCGTCGACGTCGAACATGTGGATCTTGCGGTAGACGGCGGCGTCCTCGCCGCCGGGGCCGATCAGGACCGAGGTGTTGGAGACCTTCTCGCCATCCTCGCCGCGCTCGGAGATGCTGCCGGCCACCAGGTGGACGCCCAGCTCACGCGCCCAGCCGCGGGCGGCGCTGAGGCTGGGGCCGTCGAGCGGCTCGGCGCCGGCAACCAGTTCCTCGCCTCCGGCCAGCAGGTTCCACTTCTCGGGAAGGACGACGAGTTCGGCTCCGCCCGCGGCCGACGCGCGCACCAGGCGCTCGGCGGCGTCGAGGTTCCGCTCCTTTTCCCCGTTTGAGTTCAGCTGTACCGCGGCAACGCGCACTCGGCAGGCCCTCCGGTTGATTGACCAGTCAATCGGTGGAGCCAGTATATGAACGCTCGGGGCGCTGAGGCGGTCTACAGGTTCAGCTGGCGGGCAACGATCCGGTCGAAGATGGCGGTCGGGATCAGCGGCTGCAGCCGCGCCTGCACCTGCGCGTCGAGGCCGACGAGGTAGCGCGTCTTCGGGCGCGACGATTCCAGCGCGTGGGAAATCGCCTTCGCCACCTTCTCCGGCGGGATCCCGCGTTCGGCGGTGTCTTCGATCACCTTGCGGAACTTGTCCAGCGCCGCCCCGTAGAGGAGGTTCGTCTTCGGCGCCCGCGCTTCGATGTCCTCCGCTTTGCGCTGGCCTCGCTCCCAGATCGGCGTGTCGATCGAGCCGGGCTCGATGATCGCCACCTTCAGGCCCCAGGGGCGCAGCTCCTGCCGGAAGACATCTCCGATCGCCTCGGTCGCGAACTTTGATGCGTGGTAGGGGCCGCCGAAGGGAAAGGCGATGCGGCCGCCGATCGAGCTGAGGAAGACGATCCGGCCTTCGGCGCGGCGGATCTCCGGCAGCATCGCCTGCGTCACCGCCACGTAGGCGACCAGGTTGACCTCGAGCTGGTGGCGCAGGTCCTCGAGCGGCACCGTCTCCAGCGGGCCCGGCACCGCGACGCCGGCGTTGTTGACGAGGCCGTCGAGGCCGCCGTCGCTCTCGCCGGCGATCAGCTCGGCCGCCGCGGCGATCTGCTCGGGATCGGTGACGTCGAGGGTCACCGGCGCCAAACGCTCG
>DASTGL010000379.1:0-5748 GCA_035719145.1 Solirubrobacterales bacterium | reverse complement strand
AGGATTGTGTCAGCCCGCCGCGACCGCGCGGAGGTCCGGCGCCCAGACCTCGTCGAGGAAGGCGCTCAGCTCGGCGTTCAGGCGCTCGGGGCGCAGCCGCCACTCCATGATCGAGTTGGCTTCGACCAGGCGCGCGTCCGGCAGCTCTTCGAGCAGCATCCCGGAGTCGCTGAAGGGGTGGAGCGGGTCGCGCGGGTGGCCGACGACCAGGGTCGGCTGCTCGATCTTCACCCGCTCCTCGCGGTGCGGCGCCGTCTCTCCCAGCAGCAGCCCCTCGAGGACCGCCTGCGAAGGGCCTGGCCGCTGGCGCAGGAAGTCGAGGCCGATGTCGGCGAGGTAGGTGGTGCGCGGCACCGCCCGCAGGGCCAGCGAGACGCCCTCGAAGACCGGGCGGCCGAATTTGAGCCCGAGCAGGACCGGGGCGAAGAAGCCGGCCACCGCCGAGAGGGCGTTGTCCAACACCGGCATCTCGATGAAGAGCGCCCGCGCCCGGTCGGGGTTATGGACCGCCAGCTCGAGGGCGATGTTGGCCCCCAGCGAGGTGCCGCCGATCACCGCGCTCTCCTCTTCCAGGTGATCGAGCAGGGCCACCACCTGCCGCGCGAACAGCGGCATCGAGTAGAGCCGCAGATCCTCGGGCCGGTCCGAGCGCCCGTGGCCGAGCATGTCCACGGTCACCACCCGGTTCCCCCGCTCCGCCAGCTCCGGCGCCAAGCGGTCGAACATGTGGCGGTTCATCAGCAACCCGTGCGTCAGCACGATCAGCCGCTTCCCCTCGCCGTAGACGTCGAAGGAGATCCGATGCCCCTCGTAGCGGAACTCGCCCATCGCCAGATCGTAGCCTGCGCCTATGGACCAGCCGAGCCTGCGGCGATTCGTCGACGCGCAGAACCAGAACCGGACTTACGAGCGGGCCCTGGCCGAGCTGCGCGCGGGGCGCAAGACCAGCCACTGGATGTGGTTCGTCTTTCCCCAGATCGCCGGCCTCGGCCAGAGCGAGATGTCACGCCGCTACGCGATCGACTCCCTCGAGGAAGCGCGCGCCTATCTCGGCCACCCGGTCCTCGGCCCGCGCCTACTCGAGTGCTGCCAAGCGCTCCTCTCCCACTCCGGCAGCTCGGCCGAGCAGATCCTCGGCGGCATCGACGCCCTAAAGCTCCGCTCCTCGATGACCCTCTTCCTCCGCGTGGACCCGAAGTCGCAGGTCTTCCAGCAGGTCCTCGACCGCTACTTCGAAGGCGAAGCGGACGCGGCGACCGACGGGCTGCTCTGATCCAGCGCCGGGACGACCTTGTCGACGAAGGTGCGGACGAGGTCTGGGTCGAACTGGGTGCCGGCGCCGCGGCGTAGCTCCTCTATGGCTTCCTCGCTGCTCATCGGCTGGCGGTAGGAGCGGCCTTCGGTCATCGCGTTGTAGGCGTCGCAGATGAAGATCGCGCGGGAGCCGAGGGGGATTTCCTTGCCGGCGAGGCGGTCGGGGTAGCCCTCGCCGTCCCAGCGCTCGTGGGTCGAGCGGATCAGGTCGGCGACCGGGGTCAGGGCCGGGGCCGCGCCGAGGATGCGCTGGCCGATGACCGTGTGCTTGCGCATCAGCTCCCACTCTTCCGGGGTCAGGCCGGCGCCCTTGTGGAGGACCGCGTCGGGGATCGCGACCTTGCCGATGTCGTGCAGCTCGGCGGCGCGGACGATCACGTCCTGCTCCTCCGCGTCGAGCGCCAGAGCTTTGCCGAAGGCGGCGGCGAGATGGGCGACGCCGTCGAGGTGGCGCTCGAGGTCGGGCTCGCGCTCGTGCAGCATCCGCAGCAGGACGCCGCGGGTCTGGCTGCGGGCCGAGTCGGCGCGCCGTCCCTTTTTCGCGTACATCCGCCGGTCGGCGACCCGCAGCGCGTCGGTCGAGGTCGTGACCTCGACCGGGATCAGGACCTTGCCCCAGGAGGCGGTGATCTTGAAGCCCTTGCCGCGCTCGCAGAGCGCCTGCTCGGCCGCTTCGCAGATCGCTTCGGCCGGCAGCTCGCCGGTCCGGGCGAGGACGCAGAACTCGTCGCCGCCGAGCCGGTAGGCGCGGCCGTGCGCCTCGACCGAGGCCTGCAGCTGCCCGCCGAGCCGCCGCAGCAGATCGTCGCCCGCCGGGTGGCCGAAGCTGTCGTTGTAGGACTTGAAGCCGTCGAGGTCGAACAGCGCCAGGACCATCGCCCGCGGCGGCGTCGCCGAGACCGCGTCCTCGAGGTCGGCCATCAGCGCCCGCCGGTTGGCGAGGCCGGTGAGGGAGTCGGTCACCGCCCGGGTCTCGGTCACCCGCAGCATCCGGGTGTTCTGTTCGAAGGTGATCAGCAGGCGCAGGAGGACCGCGACCAGGCAGGCGACGCCGCAGACGACCGCGGGCGCGCCGATCGGCAGGAAGCTGCCGACGGCGAGCAGGCTGACCCCGACCATGCCCATCGCGACGGGGACGCCGATCCGCCGCCGCTCGGCGCGCGCAACCGCGGCGGCGGTCGCGCTGGCGGGCAGCCAGGAGGCCGCGGCCAGCATCAGCAGGGCGAGCGGCCAGCCGACGCTGGCGAAGGTGAGGGCGGTGGTCGACTGGCCCCCGACCGAGAGGTAGACGACGTCGCAGACGGCGAAGAGCAGGAGCGCCCCGGCGATCAGCAGCCAGGTGCCCTCGGTGCGCCACTTCGAGGCGGCGAAGGCGCCGCTCAGCATGCCCAGCAGGACGAGGTCGCAGCAGGGGTAGGCGAGGCTGACGGCGACCCCGAAGGCGCTGCCTTCGAGCGCTTCCAGGACCGGCGGGAAGATCAGCGCCGCGGCGACGCCGGCGACCGCCAGCGCCCCGATCAGGCCGTCGACCCAGGCCAGCCGCTCGAGGTGGGCGACCCGCGCCCGCAGCAGCAGCACCAGTCCGACGTAGGTGGCGGGGTAGAAGGCGAGGAAGCCGAAGTCGGCGGGCGAGGGGAACGGCGCCGGGCTCGCGTAGTAGAGGACGACCGAGTAGTAGGTCTGCCCCAGCGCCCAGAGCATCAGGCCGGCGCCGAGCGCCAGCCAGGCGGCGCGCTCGGCCGGGAGCAGGGCGGCGCGGGCGAGCACCAGCAGGGCGGCGCCGAGGACGACCGCGTCGTAGACCCAGCGGCCGACGGGGTCCTGCAGCGAGGCGTCGCCGAGCGTCCAGATCGTCACCGCGGCGTAGAAGGCCAGGAGCCCCGAAAGGAGGCCCAGAGCGGCGAAGGCGGTTTTGCGCGACACGGGCGGTCGCTTGGACGGAGTGTCCATGCAGCGGTCATCGGCGCTGACAAGAGGAAGCTTGAGAAATGCTTTTTGGAAGGGGGCGAACCGCTAGCTCCCGCCCGGCCGGGCGAGCTCGTCGCGACGCTTGATCAGCAGCCACTGCGGCTTCTCGCCGCGGCGGGTGCGCTGCAGGGCGAAGCCGCCCTTCAGCTTCTCGCCGTAAAGGACGAAGACCGCGTGGCCCCGCTCCAGCGCCTCCGGCCAGGGCACCCGGCCGCCCTGCTCGTAGGTGCCGCGATCCCAGATCTTCACCCAGCCGCCGTCGAGCTCGCCCTCGAAGTCGTTGTGGGCGAGCGAGTGGTCGCCGACCTCGATCGCCAGCCGCTTCACCGCCGGGTCCATCGAGGGCTCCTTCGGCACCGCCCAGAAGCGCATCGCCCCGTCGACCTCGAGCCGCAGGTCGTAGTGGTGGGCGGTCGCCTGGTGCTCCTGGACGACGAAGACGCCGGCGGCGACGCCGCGGACGGCGAACTGCTCGTGCCCCTCGACCTTCGCCTCCTCGACCTCGACCTCGTCGACCGCGGCCGCCGGCGGGCCCTGGCGGAGGAAGGCGACCAGCTCGGCGACGGCATCGTCCTCGCCCTCGGCATGCACCCGGACGGCGCCGTCGGCGTCGTTGCGCACCCAGCCGAGCACGCCGAGCTCGCGCGCCCGCTCAACGGTCGCTTCTCGGAAGCCGACACCCTGGACGCGCCCGCTCACCTCGGCCCTTACCGATCGCATCAGTCCTCCTTCGCCCATCGCCAAGCAGGCTAGCCGCGCGCGCTAGCTTCAGCCCATGCGACCGCTGCTCCTCGCCGTGATCTTCCTCGGCCTCCTTCTGCTCGCCCCGGCGCCGGCAAGCGCCGCACCGCCGCCAGCCTGCGCGCCGGTCCAGCACCGCGGCGGCGGCATCTGGAAGGCGACCGCCACCACCGCGCCGTGGCAGTGGCAGCTGCAGGGCCGCGCCGACCTCGGGGTGCCGGCCTGCTTCTTCGACCTCGACGGCTTCGAAACCCCGCGAGCGACGGTCGCCGCCCTTCACCGCAGCGGCCGGGTTGCGATCTGCTACCTCGACGTCGGCAGCTGGGAGAGCTATCGGCCCGATGCGGGGCGCTTCCCGCGCTCGGCGATCGGCCGGCGCTACGAAGGCTTCCCCGACGAGCGCTGGCTCGACATCTCCCGCTTCCGCCTCTTCGCCCCGGCCCTCGAGCGCCGTTTCCGGCTCTGCGCCCGCAAGGGCTTCGATGCGATCGAGCCCGACAACGTCGCCGGCTGGGAAAACCGCACCGGCTTCGAGCTCAGCGCCGCCGACCAGCTGCGCTTCAACCGCTGGGTGGCGGCGCGGGTGCACGCGCTGGGGATGGCGGTGGCGCTGAAGAACGACCCACGCCAAGTGCCCCAGCTGGTCGACTCCTTCGACTTCGCGATCGTCGAGCAGTGCTTCCAGTACCGCGAATGCGGCAGCTATTCGCCCTTCATCGGCCGCGGCAAGGCCGTCTTCGAGGCTGAGTACGAACTCGATCCCAGCGCCTATTGCAGGGAGGCGAAGCGCCTCGGCTTCAGCGCGATCCGCAAGTCGTACGACCTCTTCGCGCAGCCCTGGCAGCCCTGCTGAGGGGCGGTCGCGCCAGTGGCAACGACACCCCGCTAACGGACGTACTCGCAGTGGCCGGCGCTGTCGTCGCCGTTGCCGCCGATGCAGCGGTCGCGGCCGCCGCGGGCGTCGAGGCGGTCGGCGCCGCCGCGTCCCAGCAGGGTGTCGTCGCGGCGCGAGCCCACAAGGACGTCGGGGCCGGTCGAGCCCTCGATCTTCTCGGTGCTGCGGGAGATCCGGCCGACGGCGCAGCCGGGGACGTCTGGGTCGGTAACCGGACCCCCGATCGTCGCTTCGACCTCGACGCCTTCGTTGCGCACCCGGGCGAACGAGGCGCTGTCGTTGCCACCGGGGCCGCCGTCGAAGAAGTCGCCGTCGCAGGGCTGGCCGCCGATCATCAGGTCGTTGCCGCCGCCGCCGATCATCGTCGCCGCCCCGCTGGGACGGCGCGGGTGGAGGACGTTGACGCCGAAGAGGGCGTCGTCCCCGCCACCGCCTTCGAGCAGATCGGGTTCGCCGTCGTCGCCGCCATAGAGGGTGTCGCCTCCGGGCCCGCCGCGCAGGCGGTCGCTGCCGGCCCCGCCGTCGATCGTGACCGAGACGTTCGGCGAGAGCGAGCGCCCGAAGTCGATCTGGTCGTCGCCGGCGCCGAGGGAGGCGGTGATCGAGGTCACCCGCCCGCCCTCGACCTGGACCGGAGCGCCCAGCCCGGCGGAGACGAGGTAGCGCGACCGGGAGAAGCTCACCGCGGCGGCGTCGGCTCCTTCGCCGCCGCTGATCGCGAGGCTCGAGCCGGGCGCGCCGCGGCCGAGCTCGACCCGGACCCCGAGCCCGCCGGGGCTGCCCGTCGGCGCCGTCAGCACGTCCTCGACCCGCACCAGGCGCTCCTGTTC
>DASTGL010000378.1:0-3523 GCA_035719145.1 Solirubrobacterales bacterium | reverse complement strand
AGAGCGCGGCGGCGCCGCCGCGCTCGTAGGCGGCGACCGGGGCGGGAAGGTCGATCGACTCGGGGGCAAGGGCACCGGCGCTCGGCGAGCGCCGCTTGAACTCGGCGATCAGCGAGAGGCCCGGCCGGGTCAGCGCCTCGTTGAAGGGCCGATCGTCCCGGCGAGCCGAGAGCCGCGCTTCCAGGTCCGCCTGGGGAAGCTCGGCGCGGCGCGCTCTGACCCCCTCCCGGGCCCCTGCGATGAGCTGATCCATCATTCCCACGATGAAGGACTAGAGCCTAGACGGCGGGCGCGGCCGTTGCTGCCTTCAGGCGCTCCAGCACGTCGGCTGCCGCGCCGGAATCGACAGCCTCGGTGGCTTTGGCGATGCCCTGCTCCAAGTCCGGGGCGAGGCCGCCGACGTAGATCGCGGCGGCGGCGTTGATCAGGACGAGGTCCCGGTGCGGGCCGGGATCGCCGGCGAGGACCGAGCGGCTGACGGCGGCGTTCTCGGCCGGGGTGCCGCCGGCGACGCTGCCGAGATCAGCCGGCGCCAGGCCGAACTGGCCGGGCTCGACGAACCACTCCGCGGTGCGCCCGTCGGCGACCTCGATCACCCGGGTCCGCGCGGCCAGCGAGAGCTCGTCGAGGCCGTCCTCGGCGGAGACGACGAGGGCGCGGACGCTGCCAAGCGCGACCAGCGCCTCGGCGATCGTCTCCTGGTAGTGGCGGTCGGCGACCCCGAGCAGCTGCCGGTTCGCCCCGGCGGGGTTGGTCAGCGGCCCGAGGAAGTTGAAGATCGTCCGCACCCCGAGGGCTTTGCGGGCCGGCACCACGTGCTTCATCGCCGCGTGGTGGCGCGGCGCGAACATGAAGCCGAAGCCGATCTCGTCGATGCAGCGCCCGACCTGCTCGGGCTCGATTTCCACGTTGATCCCGAGCGCCTCCAGCAGGTCGGCGGAGCCGCTCTTGCTGGTGTTGGAGCGGTTGCCGTGCTTGGCGATCGCGCAGCCGGCACCGGCGGCGACGAAAGCGGCGGTGGTCGAGACGTTGAAGGTGGAAGGGCCGCCGCCGGTGCCGCAGGTGTCGACGAGATCGTGGCGGTGAGTTGGAACCGGCGCCGCCAGGCTGCGCATCGTCCGCGCCAACCCGACCAGCTCCGGGACCGTCTCCCCCTTCGCCCGCAGCGCGATCAGGAAGGCGCCGGTCTGGACCGGGTCCGTCCGCCCCTCCATGATCTCGCTGAGGACCGCGGAAGCGTGGTCGGCGGTGAGGTGATCGCCGGCGCAGACGGCGTCGATCGCGCGGCTGACGATGTCGTTAGGCATCGGGACCTCCGGGTGCGCCGCCTCCGGCGGCATCGGCGATGAAGTTGGCGAGCAGGTGCTTGCCCTGTGGGGTGAGGACCGACTCGGGGTGGAACTGAACGCCCTCGATCGGCAGCTCGCGGTGGCGTGCCCCCATCACCACGTCGCCCAGCGTCGCGCTCAGCTCGAGCTCCTCGGGCAGCTCGGCGTCGGCGATCAGCGAGTGGTATCGCCCGGCGACCATCGGGCTCGGCAGGCCGGCGTAGATCGTCTTGCCGTCGTGCTCGACTTCGCCCTCCTTGCCGTGGATCGGCTCGCCCTGGACGACGCGGCCGCCGAAGGCCTCGACCATCGCCTGGTGACCGAGGCAGACGCCGAGGACCGGCGTCCCGGCTTCGCCGAAGGCCTTGATCGCCGCGCCGGAGATCCCGGCCTCGGCCGGCGTGCAGGGGCCGGGCGAGACGACCAGGCGATCGGGCCGGCGGGCCAGCAGCTCCTCGACCGTCGCCTTGTCGTTGCGGACGACTTCCACCTCCGCCCCGAGCTCGCCCAGGTACTGGACGAGGTTGTAGGTGAAGGAGTCGTAGTTGTCGATCACGAGGACGCGCACGCTAGCTCCAGTCCGGCTGTTCGCAGGCGACCTCGACGGCCCGGAAGACCGCCCGCGCCTTGTTCACCGACTCGTTCCACTCGTACTCGGGCTTGGCGTCGGCGACGGTGCCGCCGCCGGCCTGCACGTGGATCTGCCCGTCCTTGATCACCGCGGTGCGGATGTGGATCGCGGTGTCGAGGTCGCCGTCCCAGGAGAGGTAGCCGACGGCGCCGCCGTAGCCGCCCCGCTTCACCTGCTCGAGCTCGTCGATGATCTGCATCGCCCGCACCTTCGGGGCGCCCGACAGGGTCCCGGCCGGCAGCGCCGAGCGCAGCACGTCGAGCGCGCTGACGCCTTCTTTCAGCCTGCCGGAGACCTGGCTGACGATGTGGAGGACGTGAGAGTAGGTCTCGACGACCATCAGCTCGTCGACCTTGACCGAGCCGTACTCGCAGACGCGGCCGAGGTCGTTGCGGCCGAGGTCGACCAGCATCACGTGCTCGGCTCGCTCCTTCGGGTCGTTGATCAGGCTTTCCGCCCGGCGCCGGTCCTCGTCCTCGTTGCCGCCTCGCGGCCTGGTGCCGGCGATCGGCCGCGCCTCGACCCGGTCGCCGATCACCTTGACCAGCGGCTCCGGCGAGGCCCCGGCGACCTGGAAATCGCCGAACTCGAGGAAGTACATGTAGGGCGAGGGGTTGACCGCGCGCAGCCCGCGGTAGACCGAGAAGGCCTCTACCGGCGCCGGCGCCGAGAAGCGCTGCGAGGGGACGACCTGGAAGGCGTCGCCGGCGTGGACGTACTCGACAATCCGGGCAACTGCCGCTTCGAACTCCTCGCGGCTCACGTTCGACTCGAAGCGCGGCGCCTCGCTGAGCCGCGGCTGCTCGGGGACCGGAACCGCCCCGCGCAGGCGCTCGCGCATCTCGGCGATTGTCGCCGCGGCGCGCTCGTAGGCGGCGTCGACGCTGCCGTCCTCCTCGACGAAGGCGCAGGCGAGGATCGTCAGCTCGTGGCGGAGGTGGTCGAAGACCAGCATCGCGTCGGTCACCATCAGCGCCAGGTCGGGCAATCCGAGCGGATCGGGGTTGGGCTCGCCGAGCGGCTCCACGGTCCGCACCAGGTCGTAGGCGAACAGGCCGACAGCGCCGCCGGCGAACGGCGGCAGCCCCTCGACCGGCGCCGGCTCGTACTCCCGCAGACGCGCGGCGACGGCGGCGTAGGGATCGGGCGCGGCTTCGGTCCGGCTCGGCGGCCCCTCCCCGCTCGCCTCCTCCCCGCTCCATTCCGAAAGGGTCCCCTCGCTCCAGCGCAGCAGCGCCCGCGGCCGTAGGCCGACGAACGAGTAGCGGCCCACCTGGCCCTGCTCGGCCGACTCGAGCAGGAAGCAGGGCGCCCCCTCCGGCTCGCCGGCGCGCAGCTTGAGGAAGGCCGAGACCGGCGTCTCGCAGTCGTCGAGGAAGCGGGCGCAGACGGGCACCACGTTGCCCTGCTCGGCGAGCTCGCGCGCCCGCTCGAGGTTCGGCTCGAGCCGCAGCTCCGAATCAGCGGCGACGGCCATTGAGCACTTCCATCGCGGCTGCCTGCGGCACCTCGCGCGAGGCCATCAGCACAGCCAGGTGGTAGAACAAGTCAGCGGCCTCTTCGG
>DASTGL010000377.1:0-4994 GCA_035719145.1 Solirubrobacterales bacterium | reverse complement strand
GGAGAGCACAAAGCGATGGTAGCGGCGGAAATCGCCGCTCCTCCCGACTTTTAGGGCAGATTTAGCAGCGCGCAGGGGTGGAGGGGTCGGCGTCGAACGGGGAAGCATGTTCGTGCGCAAGAAGCGGGGCCGACCGGCCCGCAAAGGCAAAGCTGCGTCAAAACGGAAGCCCCAGGCCAGAGGAAAAGCCAAAGCGGGGGGTCTGCACCTGCCGGCCGGGCTGGAGCAACGCCACCTCGATCTGATCGCCCTCTTCCTCGTCGCCTTCGGGGTCTACCTCGTCTTCGTCCTCTTCTTCGGCTGGGAAGGCGGCAAGGTCGGCTACGGCGTCGAAACCGGCCTCGTCTACCTCTTCGGCACTATCGGCGCCCGGATCTTCACGGTGCTGTTGCTGATGACGGGGGGGATGCTCCTGACCGGCACCTCGGTCTCCGCCCTTGCGCGCGGCATCGGCCGCGGGTTGCGGGCGGTCTTCCGCGGCGCCTTCGCCGGCGGCGACGCCGCGGCGCGGACCGTTGCCAGGACCCACGCCGACTGGCGTGAGCATCGCGAGGCCAGGGCGGAGGCGGCGACCCTCGCCGGCGCCACCGACGTGATGAGCGCCTACCCGGAGGAGGACGACGACTTCGAACCGACCGTCGCCCTCGCCGAGGAGGATGACTTCGACTCGCAGATCTTCGATGCCCAGGAGGAGGCCGACACCGAGACCCAGGTTCTCCCGGCCGAGGACGACGCCGAGGAGCCGCCTCCCAAACTCGAGTTGCAGAACTACGACTCCGCCGACGCCGTCGCGGTGGTCGACGAGGGCGACCGCGCCCAGGCCGGCCTCACCCCGATGGGAAGCAAACGCGGGGTGACGATGTCCGAAGAGATCGACTACCGCCCGCCGCCGGCGAAGCTGCTCGAGCGCGGCAAAGGCGACAAGGGCCCCGATCCCCGCGATCACGAAGCCGTCGGCCGCAAGCTGGTCGAGACGCTCGGCCACTTCGGCGTCGAGGCGAAGATCGTCGGCATCGTCAGCGGCCCGCACGTCTCCCGCTTCGAGCTGCGCCTCGCCCCGGGGACCAAAGTCAAGAAAGTCACCGAGCTCGCCAACGACATCGCCTACGCGCTCGCCTCGACCGACATCCGCATCCTGGCGCCGATCCCCGGCAAGCAGGCGGTCGGCGTCGAGGTCCCCAACCGCAGCCGCAAAATGGTCCGCCTCGGCGACATCTACGCCGGTCGGCCGGAGAAGACCTCGCCGCTTGTCGCCTGGCTCGGCAAGGGAATCGACGGCAACGCGGTCTGGACCGACATCGCGAAGATGCCGCACGTCCTCGTCGCCGGCACCACCGGCTCGGGCAAGAGCGGCTGCGTCAACGCGATCCTCTCCTCGATCCTGATGCAGGCCTCGCCGAACGAAGTCCGCCTGGTCCTGGTCGACCCGAAGCAGGTCGAGCTCAACCACTACGAGAACGTGCCCCACCTGCTGACGCCGGTGGTCACCTCGCCGCGGCTGGCCGCCAATGTGCTCTCCAACCTGATCGGGGAGATGGAGAGCCGCTACGGGATCATGAGCGAGGCCCGCGCCCGCAACCTCGAGGAACTGAACCGGATCCGCCGCAAGAAAGGGATCGCGCCGCTGCCGCACATCCTCTGCGTGATCGACGAGCTCGCGGACCTGATGATGGTCGCCCCGGCCGAAGTCGAGGACTCGATCATCCGTCTGGCGCAGAAGTCGCGCGCCACCGGCATCCACCTGGTGCTGGCGACCCAGCGCCCGTCGACCGACATCATCACCGGCACGATCAAGGTCAACATCCCTTCGCGGATCGCCTTTGCGGTCTCCTCGCAGACCGACTCCCGGGTGATCCTCGACCAGGGCGGGGCGGAGACCCTGCTCGGGCAGGGCGACATGCTCTTCCGCGGCGCCGGGACCTCGAAACTCTCGCGCGTCCAGGGCGCCTTCGTGACCGAGGACGAGATCGCCCGCATCACCACCCACTGGGCGAAGCAGGGCGAACCGGAATTCGAAGACGAGCTGCTGGAGACTCCGCAGGAGCCCGAGAGCGAGGATCGCGACGACGATTTCGACCCCGACAGCGACGACCTGCTCGACGAGGCGATCCGGCTGGTGGTCCAAACCGAGACCGCTTCGGTCTCGATGGTCCAGCGGCGGCTGCGGGTCGGCTACACCCGCGCCGGCCGGCTGATCGACATGCTCGAGCGGCGCGGGGTCATCTCCGGTTATGAGGGCTCGAAACCGCGCCAGGTGCTGATCACCCAGGCCGACCTGCCGCGGGTCCTCAGCAGCGGCGAGGCCGAGCCGGCGCCGGTCGCGGTCGACGCCGATCCCGACGTCTAGAAGGGCCTGACTTTGCGCTGCGGCCCGAATAGCCGCAAAATGGGGATATGGACGCCGGCGTCGGGAGCAAGCTTCACGAGGCCCGGACCCGCAGGAAGCTGGGGCTCCAGGAGGTCGAGGAAGCGACCAAGATCCGCGGCCGCTACCTGCAGGCGATCGAGAACGAGGAATGGGACCAGCTGCCCGAGGACACCTACGCCCGGGCCTTCATCCGCACCTACGGCCGCTACCTGGGTCTCGACGGCGATCGTCTGGCCGAGGAGCACCGCCGCAGCCGCGGCTCGGCACGGCCGGGGGAGCGGCTGCCGCGGGTCGACCCACGGCCGCTGCCGGTAGCCCGGGAGCGACGCCGCGGGCGCAGGCGGATCTCGCCGCGCATGCTGGCGGTCGGAGTCACCGCCCTGGTCGTCGCGGCGCTGCTGGCCGTCGGGCTGGCGACCGGAGGCGGTTCGGACAGCGGCGGTCAGGGAACGGGGCAGCGGGCGCAACCGCGGCCCCACATCGGCCAGGCCATCCCGGTTCGGTAGCTTCAGCGCCGATGCCCCTCGCCTCGCGCGCCCAACCCTCTCTCCGCCCGTGATCCGCGCTGGCATCGTCGTCACCGGGACCGAGGTCCTGACCGGCCGCATCTCCGATGCCAACGGCCCCTGGGTCTCCGAGCGCCTGGCCGAGCACGGGGTGGAGGTGGCGCACATCATGGTGGTCGCCGACCGCCCGGACGACCTCGACGCGGCCCTGCGGTTCATGGCCGCCGAGGGAATGGACCTGATCGTCACCAGCGGCGGGCTCGGTCCCACCGCCGACGATCTCACCGCCGAGGTCGTCGCCCGCTTCGCCGGGCGGGAGATGGTCCTCGACGAGGAGATGGAGGAGAAGATCGCCGAGATCCTCAGCGGCTTCGCCCGCCGCTTCCGGCTCGACGAGGCGGCGATGCGCGAGGCGAACCGCAAGCAGGCGATGGTCCCGGAGGGGGCGGTACCGCTCGATCCGGTGGGGACCGCACCGGGGCTGGTGGTCCCGGCCGGGGAGCGGGTCGTGATCGTCCTGCCAGGGCCGCCGCGCGAGCTGCAGCCGATGTGGTCGGCCGCGGTGGAGACGGCGCCAGTGCGGGAGATCCTGGCGCGGGCGACGCCGCTGCGCGCCTACACGATGCGGATGTTCGGGGTGCCGGAGTCCGAAATCGCCAAGAGCCTGCGGGAGATGGAAGCCGACGGGATGCCCCTTGACCAGGTCGAGATCACGACCTGCCTGCGCAAAGGCGAGATCGAGATCGACGTCCGCTACCGCGACGAGGCGACCGGGGTGGCCGAGTCGGTGCGAGAGGGGCTGGTGCGCCGGCACCCGCGCGAGACCTTCAGCGTCGACGGCGAGACGATCGACGCTCAGGTGGCGACGCTGCTGCTCGGCAAGCGGCTGGCGCTGGCCGAGTCCTGCAGCGGCGGCCTGCTGGCGGCGCGGATCACCGACCTGGCCGGGGCCTCGGATTACTTCGCCGGCGGCGTCGTCGCCTACTCGAACGAGGCGAAGGCGGATCTGCTGGGGGTCGACCCGGGCCTGATCGAGGCAAAGGGGGCGGTCTCGCCGGAGGTCGCCGAGGCGATGGCGATCGGCGCGCTGGAGCGCTTCGAGGCCGGCGTCGCGGTCTCGATCACCGGCATTGCCGGCCCGGGCGGCGGCTCGGAGGAGAAACCGGTCGGCTACGTCTGCTTCAACGCCCGGCTCGCCGACGGCACCGCGATCGCCCGCGATCCCGTGATCCCCGGCGGCCGGCTCGACATCCGCGAACGCTCGGCCCTGGTCGGGATGCACCTGCTGCGCCAGCTCCTCGGTGACGGAATCGGCGAGAAGTCGTGACGGAAAAGTTGCTTTAGGGCGTTGTTCGGTGCGCCCCGGCCCCGTAGCGTGGCGGTCGTGACCGAAGAAAAGACGAAGAGCACGCGCGCCCGCCTTTTCGTCGCCCTCGACCTGCCTGAGGAGACCCGGGAGGGCCTCGTCGCCTGGGGGAGGGAGGCGCTGGCCGACCCGGCGCTGCGGCCCGTGGCCCCGGAGTCGCTGCACGTCACGCTTGCCTTCCTCGGCTATCGGCCCGAGCAGGAGATCGAGGCGATCGCGGCGGCGGTGCGGGAGAGCGTCGCGCCGGCGCCCTGGGTGGAGCTGCGCGGCCCCGA
The DNA here is from genome assembly GCA_035719145.1 of Solirubrobacterales bacterium. GTDB lineage: Bacteria > Actinomycetota > Thermoleophilia > Solirubrobacterales > 70-9 > VAYN01. The sequence continues at coordinate 479 of DASTGL010000377.1, read as the reverse complement.
GCAGCGGCCCCCGCGCGGGCGAGCGCGCCTCTATGCGCTGCCGGTGATCTCGCCTGGCGCCGAGGCGCTGCAGGCCGGTCTGGAGCGGAGACTTGTCGAGGCGGGCTTCTACGAGCCCGAGAAGCGGCCGTTCTGGCCGCATGTGACCGTGGCTCGGGTGCGTCCCGAGGCGCGGGGATCGAGGCGGCCGGCGGTCGTCTCCGAGCCTCCCGGACCTCTTCCCGAGGAGCTCGAGGAGCCCCGGACTTCCGTCCGGATGACGCTCTACCGTTCTGTCCTTCAGCCGAGTGGTGCGCGCTACGTGCCCTTGGCGCAAGTCGAGCTGCCTGGATGAGGCAGCAGTGAGGTGATCGAGATGGCTGAGAGAAAAGCAACTTTGAACGACGTCTCCGCGAAGGAGGCAAAAGCCAAGGACGCGGCGCTGCAGAACGCGGTCGGCGGCATCCGCAAAGAGTTCGGCGAGGGTTCGCTGATGCGCC
>DASTGL010000376.1:0-3847 GCA_035719145.1 Solirubrobacterales bacterium | reverse complement strand
TGGTCCGCGTCTACGTCGCGACCAAGCGCAAGATCGCCGAGGGCGACAAGCTCGCCGGCCGCCACGGGAACAAGGGTGTGATCTCGAAGATCGTGCCCGAGGAGGACATGCCGCACCTGGCCGACGGGACCCCCGTCGACGTCATCCTCAACCCGCTCGGCGTGCCGAGCCGGATGAACATCGGCCAGATCCTCGAGACCCACCTCGGGTGGGTGGCGGCGAACGGCTGGTACAACGACGGCTCCGAGGCCTACAAGCAGGCCCATTCGGACCAGGGTGACGGCCGCGTCTACGTCGCCACCCAGGTCTTCGACGGGGCCACCGTCGAGGACGTCGACGAGGCGCTGGTCCAGTGGAACGAGGAGAACGCCGAGCGCGGGATCGACCTCGGGGTCGACAAGAGCGCCCGCCCGGGCGCTCGCGCCTCGGGTACCGCGCAGCTCTACAACGGCCGCACCGGCGAGCCGTACGAGGGCAAAGTCACGGTCGGCTACATGTACATCCTCAAGCTGCTGCACCTGGTCGACGACAAGATCCACGCTCGTTCGACCGGCCCGTACTCGCTCGTCACCCAGCAGCCGCTGGGCGGCAAGGCGCAGTTCGGCGGGCAGCGCTTCGGCGAGATGGAGGTCTGGGCGCTGGAGGCATACGGCGCCGCCTACACCCTGCAGGAGATGCTCACGGTCAAGTCCGACGACACCGTCGGGCGCGTCAAGGCCTACGAGGCGATCGTCAAGGGCGAGAACATTCCCGAGCCCTCGATCCCGGAGTCCTTCAAAGTGCTGTTGAAGGAGATCCAGAGCCTCTCGCTCGACGCCAACGTGGTCTCCGAGGGGACCGACGTCGAAATCTCCGACGAGGAAGACGACCTGCTGAAAGCAGCCGAGGAGCTGGGGATGGACCTGACCGGCGTCCGCGCCGACTCCACCAACGGAGCCGCGGACGAGCAGGAGGAGCAGGTGGTCGCCGAGGGCGAGGCTGGAACTGATGGTGATGGTGCCGGGAAAGCCGAAGAGGCCGCGCCGGCCGAGGTGGAGGACTGATGATCGACATCAACAATTTCGACGCGATCGAGATCGGGCTCGCGTCTTCGAAGAAGATCCGCTCCTGGAGCTGGGGCGAGGTCACCAAGCCCGAGACGATCAACTACCGGACGCTGAAGCCCGAGAAAGACGGGCTCTTCTGCGAGCGCATCTTCGGTCCGACCAAGGACTGGGAGTGCTACTGCGGCAAGTACAAGCGGGTCCGCTACAAGGGCATCGTCTGCGAGCGCTGCGGCGTCGAGGTGACCCGCTCCAAGGTCCGCCGCGAGCGGATGGGGCACGTCGACCTCGCTTCGCCGGTCTCCCACATCTGGTTCTTCAAGGGCGTCCCGAGCCGGATCGGCTACCTGATCGACATGGCTCCGAAAGAGCTCGAGAAGGTCCTCTACTTCGCCGCCTCGATGGTCACCTGGGTCGACGAGGAGGCCCGTGACAAAGACATCGGGAAACTGGAGAAAGAGGTCAAAAAAGTCGTCGACTCCTACGAGTCGGAAAAACAGAAAAGGACCCAGGAGCTGAACGAGTCCCTGGAGCGCCGGATCGCCTACCTGGAGAACGGCACCCAGGACAAGTTCGACGACGAAGACCACATCTGGGCGGACTCGCTGAAACTGACGGCGGCGCAGCTGCGCAAGCTGAAAGACGACGACCGCGCGAAAATGATCAAAGAACTGCGCAAACAGTTCGACGCGGAGATCTCCGACACCGAGGCCTACCTCGAAGAGGCCGCGGAGCGGATGCAAGAGGTCTGGAAGATCTTCACGGAGATGAAGCCGAAGGACGTCATCAACGACGAGACGGTCTTCCGTGAGCTCAAGGACCGGTTCGGCTCCCCGTTCGGCTGGGGCGAGTACTTCCGCGGCGGCATGGGCGCCGAAGCGGTGCGCGACCTGCTCGAGCAGGTCGACCTCGAGGCCGAAATCGAGGAGCTGGAGCAGACGATCAACAGCTCCAAAGGTCAGAAACAGGCCCGCGCCGTCAAGCGGCTGAAAGTCGCCAGCGCCTTCCACAACTCCGACAACACGCCGGACTGGATGATCCTCGACGCGGTGCCGGTGATCCCGCCGGAGCTGCGGCCGATGGTGCAGCTGGACGGCGGCCGCTTCGCGACCTCCGACCTCAACGACCTCTACCGCCGGGTGATCAACCGCAACAACCGGCTGAAAAGGCTGCTCGACCTCGGCGCTCCCGAGATCATCGTCAACAACGAGAAGCGGATGCTGCAGGAGGCCGTCGACGCGCTGTTCGACAACGGCCGCCGCGGGCGCCCGGTCACGGGTCCCGGCAACCGGCCGCTGAAGTCGCTCTCCGACATGCTCAAGGGCAAGCAGGGGCGCTTCCGTCAGAACCTGCTCGGCAAGCGCGTCGACTACTCCGGCCGCTCGGTGATCGTCTCCGGCCCGAGCCTGCGGCTGCACCAGTGCGGCCTGCCGAAGCTGATGGCGCTCGAGCTGTTCAAGCCGTTCATCATGGCCCAGCTGGTCGAGCGCAAAGCGGTCCAGAACATCAAGGCCGCGAAGAAGATGGTCGAGTCGATGATCCCGGAGGTCTGGGACGTGCTCGAGGAAGTCATCCACGAGCACCCGGTCCTGCTGAACCGGGCGCCGACCCTGCACCGTCTCGGCATCCAGGCCTTCGAACCGGTTCTGGTCGAGGGCAAGGCGATCCAGGTCCACCCGCTGGTCTGCCACGCCTTCAACGCCGACTTCGACGGCGACCAGATGGCGGTCCACGTGCCGCTGTCGGCCGAGGCCCAGGCCGAGGCGCGGATCCTCATGCTCTCCGCCAACAACATCCTCTCCCCGGCCCACGGGGCGCCGCTGGCGACCCCGACCCAGGACATGGTGCTCGGCATCTACTACCTGACCTACGGTCCGGAAGAGGCTGAGCTGCAGAAGATCGACGAGGAGCTGAAGGCCGGCAAGGGCACCAACGGCTCAGGGTCGAGCGTGAAGGTGTTCCGTTCCTCGCAGGAGGCCGAGCTCGTCTACGAGAACGGCGGCTGCAAGCTGCACGACCAGGCCGAGTACCGGCGGGCCGGGCGCGGGCACTTCCTGACCACGGTCGGGCGGATCATCTTCAACGAGAAGATCGAGCGCGCCCTCGCCGAAGCGCTGGAAGACGACTTCGATCCCGAGCAGTTCGAGTTCGCCAACCGCTCGCTGAAGAAGAAGGACATCAACCAGATGGTCTCCGACCTGGTCGAGAGCTACGGGGCCCCCGCGGTCTCGCAGGTGCTCGACGCCTTCAAGGACCTCGGCTTCCAGTACGCGAGCCAGGCAGGGATCACGGTCGCCAAGAACAACGTGGTCTCGCCGCCGGAGAAGGCGGAGATCCTCGATCGCTACGAGAAGGAGACCGAAGCGATCCAGCAGCAGTACGACGAGGGCTACATCACCGCCGAGGAGCGTCACGAGGCCGTGACCGCTCACTGGAACCGCGCCACCGACGAGGTCGCGCAGGCGATGGAGGACAACCTCGACGAGCTGAACCCCATCTTCATGATGGCCAACTCGGGCGCTCGCGGATCGTTCAAACAGATCCGCCAGCTGGCCGGGATGCGCGGCCTGATGGCCAACCCGAAAGGGGAGATCATCGAGCGGCCGATCAAGGCCAACTTCATGGAGGGGCTCTCGGTCCTCGAGTACTTCATCTCCACCCACGGCGCGCGAAAGGGTCTCGCCGACACGGCGCTCCGCACCGCGGACTCCGGGTACCTCACCCGGCGCCTGGTCGACGTCGCCCAGGACGTGATCGTCCGCGAGGAGGACTGCAAGACCAAAGACCACATCGAGATGGTCATC
>DASTGL010000375.1:0-4105 GCA_035719145.1 Solirubrobacterales bacterium | reverse complement strand
AAGCCCTTGAAGGCGATCAGCGGCCCGACCGGGAAGAGCGCCGCCAGCGCCTTCTCGTTGGAGCGGATCTGGGAGCGGAAGTCGGCGCATTCGTCGCACTCGCGGACGTGGCGGCGGACCGGCGAGGAGACCTTGCGCAGGCCCTCGGCGGCTTCGGAGAGCTCGACCCGGACCTCGCCGCAGGTCAGCAAGCGCGCCTGGCTCGCCTCGGCCAGCGAGATCCGCGCCCGCACCAGCAGCGACTTGACCGACGGCACCGTCGTCTCCATCGCGGCGGCGATTTCCTCGTAGGTGAGGGCGTCCATCTCGCGCAGCAGCAGCGCCGCGCGCTGGGTCTCGGGAAGCTTGTTGACGTCGCTGAGGATCTGGCGGAACTCCTCGCGATTGTGGACCTTCTCGGCGGTCGAGGCGGCCTCGACTTCCGGCACCATGTCCATCGATTCCTGCGCGTCGGCCCTCGGCTTGCGCAGGTAGTTGAGGCAGCGGTTGCGGGCGATCCGGTAGAGCCAGGGGCGGAGGTTGATCTCGCGCTCGTCGGCCAGCATCGCCTTGTAAGCGTTGACGAAGACCTCCTGCAGGACGTCTTCGGCGTCCTCGGTCGAGCCCAGCATCTGGCGGCAGAAGCCGAGCAGGCGGCCCTGGTAGCGGTCGACGATCGCCTCGAAGGCGCCCGGATTGCCGCTCCGCACCATCGCGATCAGCTTCTCGTCGCCCTGCAGCTTGAGCAGCGGGGAGCGCCGGGCGAGGAGCCCGCGGCGACTGGCATGCGTTAGTGCTGAAGCCTCCAAAGATCTCTCCCCTGAGGACTGGGTCTGACCTACAAGACACCGTAACAGCGGCCGAGTTGCGGCCCTAGAATATTTATTGCCGTTTTAGGTGCCCGGAAAACCAGCAGCAGCAGGGAAAAAGCGTCAGCGGGCGGGCACCGTGTCGACTTATGCGTCCTAGAGGGACCATAAATCGACACGCAGTGCCCGGAGCGGGACTCGAACCCGCAAGCCCCGAGAGGGGCAGCGACTTTTAAGGCCGCCGCGTTTACCGGTTTCGCCATCCGGGCCCGGCGATGGTAGCCCGGTATGCGCCGGGAGTGCGAACGCGGTTGTCGCCGGTATGCGGGGACAACCAATAGGCTGCCGCGATGGCTGAGCACGGCGGCAAACTGGTTGCGCAGGCGCTGAAGTCCCGCGGCGTCGACCATCTCTTCACGCTCTCGGGCGGGCACCTGTTCTCGATCTACGACGGCTGCAAAGCCGAGGGGATCGAGCTCGTCGACGTCCGCCACGAGCAGACCGCGGCGTTTGCCGCCGAGGGGATCGCCAAGGCGACCCGCCGGGTCGGGGTGGCGGCGCTGACCGCCGGGCCTGGCGTGACCAACGGCTTGAGCGCGATCGCCGGCGCGCAGGCCAACAACTCGCCGATCTGCGTGCTCGGCGGGCGGGCGCCGGAGCTGCGCTGGGGCTCGGGCTCGCTGCAGGAGATCGATCACCTGCCGTTCGTCTCGCCGCTGGTCAAGTCGGCGGAGACGGTCAAGGATCCGGGGCGGATCGCGGCGGTGACCGCGGCGGCGCTCGATCGCGCGGCGGCGGCGCCTTGCGGGCCGACCTTCGTCGACTATCCGCTCGACGTCGTCTTCACCGAGGGCGAGCTGGAGCTGCCGGCGCTGCCGGAGGCGCGCGATGCGCAGCCGGCCGACGGGGTCGAAGAGGCGGCGGCGCTGCTTGCCGGAGCCTCGCGTCCGGCGATCATGGCCGGTTCCGGGCTCTACTGGGGCCACGGCGAGGAGGAGCTGCGGCGGCTGGCGGAGGGGATCGGGATCCCGGTCTTCCTCAACGGGCTCGGCCGCGGCTGCCTGCCCGCCGACCACGAGCTTGCTTTCAGCCGCGCCCGCTCGACGGCGCTGAAGGACGCCGACGTCGCCCTCGTCGTCGGCGTGCCGATGGACTTCCGGCTCGGCTTCGGCGGCAGCTTCGGCGAGGAGACGAAGATCATCCGCCTCGACGTCGCCCCGAACGCGTTGACGCGGAACCGGCTGCCGGAGGTGGACCTGGTCGGCGACGTGCGGGCGACCCTGGCGGCGCTGCGCGAGGCGGCCGGGGTGGAGGGGCCGGCGACGCGCCCCTGGCTCGAGCAGCTGCGCAACGTCGAGACCGAGAAGCGCGCGGCCGAGCGGGCCGAGCTCGACGACGAGCGCTCGCCACTGCACCCGGTCCGGGTCTATCGCGAGCTGAACGAGGTCCTCGACCGCGACGCGATCGTCGTCGGCGACGGCGGTGACTTCGTCTCCTACGCGGGGCGCTTCATCGAGACCTACGAGCCGGGCTGCTGGATGGACCCGGGGCCGTTCGGCTGCCTTGGCGCCGGCCCGGGCCAGGCGATCGGCGCCAAGGTCGCCCATCCCGACCGCCAGGTCTGCCTGCTGCTGGGCGACGGGGCTTTCGGCTTCGCCGGGATGGAGTTCGACACGATGGCGCGCCACGGCCTCGGCGTCGTCGGGGTGATGGGGAACAACGGGATCTGGGCGCTCGAGCACCACCCGATGAAGTTCCTCTACGGCTACTCGGTGGCGGCCGAACTGCAGCCGGAAACGCGCTACGACGAGCTGGTCGAGACGCTCGGCTGCGACGGGATTCTGGTCCGCGAGCCGGGTGAGCTGAAGCCGGCGCTGGAGCGTGCCTTCGCCTCCGGGCGGCCGACGCTGGTCAACGTCCTCACCGATCCCGAGGTCGTCTACCCGCGCAAAGCGAACCTGGCCTGAGGCCCTCTCGAGGCGGTCCTAAACGAGAATCGGCCGTCATCGCTGACGGCCGATTCAAGCGGCCCCTCAGGACGGGCAGGGGTACGTCTTCAGGGACCTTTATTTGGTGGGCCCAGACGGCGGGAGGCGCCATGATGCGGCAGTCGCCTAAGCCCTATATCGGGGTGGCAAGGAGGGGCGAACCCCACCTCTGTGCCCCGTGGAATCGAGTATGTACCTGGGCGTTCGGGGGTTCTACTGGGGCGGACTTCGAGCTACTGAGAAGTCGGTAGCTGAGAGCGCAGATATTGGGCTTTTGGTATGCGCACTGGCCCAATTGTCCGCCGCGGATAAGACACGCTGTCCAGCTAGTAGATCGAAGGGTTTTTACGACTCGCGGTTATTGCAGTGCCGTAGAGGATGTCGTGCTCGGAGACGCCGATCTGCTCGAGCTCGAAGGCGCGCATCACCTCGACGAGGATGACGACGCCGGCGACGATCGTCGGCGCCCGGTCGGGGTGGAGGCCGGGGATCTCGACCCGCTCGGCGAGCGGGACCGAGGCGAGCTGGGAGAGCATGCGCTGGATCGAGGGCAGGGCGAGGGTGTGGCCGTGGACCCGCGAGGGGTCGTAGGGCTCGAGCCCCAGCTCGACCGCGGCGAGCGAGGTGGGGGTGCCGGCGACGGCGATGCCGCGGGCGACCTCGATGCCGGCGCCTACCGAGGCCTCGATCAGGCCGCGGACGTCGTCCGCGAGGGCTTCCAGCTCGCCGGCGGTCGGTGGGTCGCCGGTGATGTAGCGCTCGCTGTGGCGGACGACGCCGGCCTGGAGGGAGTCGTGGAAGGTGACCTCGGAGCCGTGGCCGACGACGAGCTCGGTCGAGCCGCCGCCGATGTCGACGACCAGCGTCGGCTCGTCCGGCGGCGCCTCCGAGGTCGCGCCCAGGTAGGTGGAGCGCGCCTCCTCCTCGCCGTCGAGGACGCGGGCCGAGAGCGCGAAGCGCTCGCGCAGCTCGGCGACGAAGGCGCTGCCGTTGTCGGCGTCGCGGACGGCGCTGGTAGCGATCGCGTCGACCGTCTCAGCGCCCAGCTCCTCGATGATCCCGACATATTCGGCGATCGCCGCGCAGACGTCCTCGATCGCTTCGCCGGAGAGGTGCCCGGAGAGATCGACGCCCCGGCCCAGCCGCGTCACCGTGCTCCGTCGCTCCACCTGCGAGACCGCCCCGCCGGCCACATCGGCAACCAGCAACCGCGTCGAATTGGTGCCGATGTCGATCACCGCGACCCGTTTTGCCCCGTCAGCCACCCGGCCACTCTAGAGCCCCGCCGCCCGCCAAGACCCCCGCGCAATCCACCCCCCAGCCACCACC
>DASTGL010000374.1:0-2417 GCA_035719145.1 Solirubrobacterales bacterium | reverse complement strand
GGAGGAGGTGATCGCCGCGAAAGTCGAGAACGCGCTGCGCCTCGACTGGCCGCGCGAGCGCCTGCAGATCATCGTCGCCGACGACGGGTCCACCGACGCGACGCCCGAGCGGGCGCGCGAGGCGGGTGCCGACCTGGTCCTCGAGCTGCCGGCCGGCGGCAAGGTCGCCGCCCTCAACGCCGCCGCCGAGCGGGCCGCGGGCGACATCCTCGCCTTCTCCGACGCCAACAGCGAGTGGGCGCCCGACGCCCTGGAGGAGCTGCTCGCGCCCTTCGCCGACGAGCGCGTCGGCTACGTCTGCGGGCAGGTCCGCTTCCACGATCCCGAGGGGGACAACCTCGAGGGCGCCTACTGGCGCTACGAGATGGGAATCCGCACGATGGAGTCCGAGCTGGCCGGGATCACCGCCGGCAACGGCGCGATCTACGCGGTGCGCCGCGACGCCTTCATCCCGCTGGCGCCGTCGGGCAGCCACGACCTCAGCTTCCCCTTTCTGCTCGCAAAGCGCAGACGGCGCTCGCTCTACGCGCCGGCGGCCCGCGCCGAGGAGAAGATGGTGCCGACGATCGAGGGCGAGTTCGCCCGCAAACGGCGGATGATGGTCGGCCTCTGGGACATCGTCCTCGGCGAAGGGATGCTCTCGCCGCGCGGATACCCGCCGCTCTACGCGTTCGAGGTCGCTTCCCATCGGCTGCTCCGCTACCTCAGCCCGTTGCTCCACCTCGTCGCCTTGGTGGCCAACCTCTTCCTGCTCGGCGACGGCTGGATCTACGTCCTCACCTTCGTCCTCCAGCTCGCGCTGATAGCCGGCGCCCTGCTCGGCCGCTCGCTGCCGATCGCGCCCTTCCGCATCGCCCGCTACTACGTCCTCACCACCGCTTCGATTGCCGCCGGTTTCTGGGATCGGATCCGCCAGGGACCTGGCGGGCGCTGGGAGAAGGCCGAGGGAACCCGCTGATGCCGCGCGCCTTCGACGTCACCCTCGCCGCGATCGCCCTGGCCATCCTCTCGCCCGTGCTGCTGGTCGCGGCGATCGCGATCAAGCTGACCAGCGCCGGTCCGGTGATCTACCGCCAGCGGCGCGTCGGCCTCGGCGGTAGCGAGTTCGAGATGTGGAAGCTGCGGACGATGGTCCAGGGTTCTGACCCGGTCGGCGTCGGCAAGGTCGTCTACCGCGACGACCCCCGCGTCACCGCCCCCGGCCGCCTCCTCCGCCGCACCTCCCTCGACGAGATCCCCAACCTCATCAACGTGCTCCGCGGCGAGATGGCGATCGTCGGCCCCCGCCCGACGATCAAGGCCCAGGTCGACGATTACACCCCGCAGCAGAAGCGCCGCCACGAGGTCCTGCCGGGAATCACCGGCTGGGCCCAGGTCCAGGGCCGCGCCGGCATCCCCTGGGAGGAGCGGATCGAGCTAGACGTCTGGTACGTCGACCACCGCAGCCTTGCCCTGGACCTCCGAATCCTCGCCAAGACCACCTGGCTCGTGGCGACCGGACAAGGCCTCGCCCCTGACTGAACTGCATCAAATTTTGGCTCCATGACAACCAGAATTTGATGCAGTTCGGGGGAATGGCGGAGCGCATAGGGTTTCCGGGATGAGCGATCAGCCCAAGGTGAGCCTGCGTCCCTTTGAGGAGCGGGATGCCCCCGCGGTCCATCGCTGGTTCAACAACCCGGCGGCGGTCGCCTCGCTGATGGAGCAGCGGGACGAGTTCACGCTTGAGCAGGCGGAAGCCTGGACGCGCCGGGCGACGGACGACTCCGGCGAGGATCGCAAGTTCGCGATCGTCGTCGAGGGCTACGAGGAGCCGGTCGGCTTCACCGCGCTCTACGGGCTCTTCCGCCAGACCGCGCCGGAGCTCGGCGCCCTGATCGGCGACGACGTCCGCGGCAAGGGCGTCGGCCGCCGGGCCGAGGCGCTGACGATCGCCAAGGCCTTCGACGAGTACGGCGCCCATCGGGTCTACGGCCGCATCCCGGCCCGCAACGAGGTCGCGAAGAAGACCGTCGCCGGCCTCGGTTGGAAGCACGAGGGGACGATGCGCGCCCACCTCGCCCGCCACGACGGGCCGCCGGACGACTGCGAGGTCTGGGGCGTGCTCCCCGACGAGTTCCGCGCCGCCACCGCGGACCTGCTCGAGTGACCGCGGCAAGGGCCGAGCTCATCCCAGACCGCGGCGAGGCCGCGGAAAGCGAAGAGTTCTTCCGCTCCCGCCCTTTCCTAGAAGCCGAGGGCGCCACCCACACCCTGAAGATCGAAAGCGAGGAGGGGGTGCTGGTGGCGCCGCTGGTCGTTCGCGAGATAGAAGGGAGCGGAGGGCGGGACGCAGTTTCTCCGTACGGCTATCCAGGTCTTGTCCGCGGGGAGGGGCGGGGGGGTCTTCTACCGGACCCGCTCGCTTCGCTCGCTCT
>DASTGL010000373.1:0-2202 GCA_035719145.1 Solirubrobacterales bacterium | reverse complement strand
GCCCGTCCCCTCGGGCGCCAGGGTCAAGTGGAAGGCCAGCTCGTCCGGCTCGTCGAGCTTGCGCCGGACCAGCAGCCCCTTCTCCCAGCCGGGCGGGGCGCCGCCGCGGTAGGGCGTGTAGGCCCAGTCGTAGAGCCGCGGTCCCTTGGCGCCTTCGCCGGCGCTCAGCCGCCGCCAGCCCTCGGCCGGCACCCTGGCCGCCCACGCGTCCACGCGCCGGCCGCCCAGGCGTTGGCCGCTGGTCACCGCCAGCACGTAGCCGAGCCCGCCGCGCGCCTCGATCCTGCGCCGCAGGGCGCGGTCGGCGCCGTAGACGCTGTCCCCCGCCACCCAGGCGCACGGCACGCCCGCGTCCAGCGCCCGCTCCAGCATCGCCCGGCCGAGCTTGGGCTTGGTGGCGAAGGCGATCTCCTGCGGCACGCCGGCCCCGGCCCGGCGGCCCGGGTCGCCCGCCCAGCCCTCCGGCAGGTAGAGCGCGCGGTCGATCAGCGCCCGCCCGTGGCGGCCGGCGTAACCCAGGAAGACCCCGATCTGGCAGTTCTCGACGCGGCCGGCGGTGCCGCTGTACTGCCGCTGCACGCCCGCCGACTTCTCGCCCTTCTTCACGAACCCGGTCTCGTCCAGCACCAGCACGGCGTCGGGATCACCGAGCCGCTCGACGACATAGGCCCGCAGGTCGTCCCGGACCGCGTCCGCGTCCGCGTCCGCGTCCGCGTCCCAGCGCATGCGCGAGAGGAAGTCCTGCATCCCGTCCGGCGTGCGGTCGCCCGTCGCCTCCGCCAATTGCCAGCCGTTCTTGCGCCCCAGGGGCGCCAGCAGCCCGCGCAGGTACGCCAGCAAGCGCCGGCGCGGCTCGACCCGCGCGAACCGCGGCGCGAGCCGCTGCGCCAGCTCGTCCAGGCCACGCGCCCACCCCTCGGCTCCGTTCACGTCGGTCATGCCCGGCACCTCCTGCCGAGCAGAACGCCCGAACCGCGGCTGTAGTACTAGAGCGGCTTGCAGGTCATTCAGCGGATGGGTGGCCGGCGAGGCGGAACCAGCCGCGGGCATCCTGCGCGGTGACGGTGGCGAGCGCCGGGCCGAGGGCCTGCTCCAGGGCCTCCCTCGAGCGGGCGCCGACCGCCCGCAGCCGGGTCTTGAGCTTGGACCAGGCTTGCTCGATCGGGTTCATGTCCGGCGAGTAGGACGGCAGGTAGCGGTGGCCCAGCCCCGCCCGGTCGAGGGCCGCGCGCACCTTCCCGGCCTTGTGGGCGCCGAGGTTGTCCATCACCACGAGCGTGTCCGGCCGCTCCCGCAGCGCCGGGATCAGGACCTCCTCGGTGAAGGCGAGGAAGACGGCCGTGCCGGTCGCGGCGGCGACGCCCCGGCTCGCGACCACGCCGTCCAGCCCGAGCGCGCCGAGCACGGTCAGCCGCTCCCACCGGCCCCGGGGCACCTTGCCGACCGCCCGCTGCCCGCGCATGGCGCGGGCGTGGGCGCGGGTCATCCGGGTGTCGATCCCGGTCTCGTCGATGAAGATCAGGCGGGCGGGATCGATGCCGGCCAGCTCGGCGCGCCACGCGGCCCGCGCCTCGGCCACGTCCTCGCGATCCTGCTCGGCGGCCCGGAGGGTCTTTTCTTCCGGACCAGGCCGAGCGCCTTCAGCGCCCGGCACAGGGCCGAGGGGCTGCGCCGGACCCCGGCGCGGTCCGCCAGCAGGTCGGCGTACTCGGCGAGCGTCGCGTCGTTCCGCTCCGCCACCAGGGTGGCCAGCGTCGCGGCCTCGCCACCCACCGGCCGCGTGCCGCCGCGGCGCGGCTTGGGCGCGCGACGCCCCTCCTCGCGGGCGAGCTTGAGCCAGCCGGAGAGCGTCCGCTCGCCGATCCGGTAGCGCCGCGCGATCTCGGACTGGCTCCCTTCGCCGGCCTCGCAGGCGGCGAGGGCCCGCTCGCGCAGGTCGGTGGAGTAGGCACGCGGCATCGATCGCCTCCGGTCGGGGTCAAAACGATCCCAACCGCCGACCGCGGCCCCGGGTCCGCCGATGGCCGCGCAATCCGCTCTAGTCCTCGTCGGCCCTTGGCAGCTCCCGACCGCTCCCGACCGGGGCGTCGGGCGCCAGCGCGTGGTGCACCACCGCCCCGCGCCGCCGCATCACCCGCGCCACCTCGTCCAGCACCGGGCCGGGTGGCAGGCCGCGCTCCGCCGCGAACATCGCCGCGTACT
>DASTGL010000372.1:0-11369 GCA_035719145.1 Solirubrobacterales bacterium | reverse complement strand
GACCGCGTCGAGGTCGCCGATCAGGTTGACCGCGTCGCGCATCAGCGCCTCGGGATCGCCGTTTTTCAGCGCCCGTTCGCCGAGCCGGGCGACCACCGCCTGCTGGGAAAGGGAGCGTTGCAGCTCGCCCTCGGCCCGCTTGCGCTCGCTGACGTCGTAGAGAACGCCGTGCCAGATCGGCACCCCGTCCTCGTCGGCTTCCAGCACCGCCTCGTCCTGCATCCAGACGACCTCGCCGTCGCGCCGGTACATCCGGTAGGCGATCGGCGCCGTGTCCCGGCGGCCGAGCTGCTCCTCGTTTTCCACCGCCAGGGCGCGGTCGCGGTCCTCGGGGTGCAGCAGGCTCGCCCAGAGAGCGGGGTCGCGGACGAACTCCTCCGGGCTGTAGCCGAGAATCTCCTCGACCTGCGGGCTGACGTAGCGCCAGCGGCCGTTCTCGCCGAGCTCGGCCGTGTAGACGATCACCGGCAGCCGCTCGACCAGGCGGCGGAAGTCCTGGCCGCCGGCGGCCAGCTCGTCGACGAACCGGTGCACCTCGTGCTCGGGCCAGTTCCTGTCCGCGGGTCGGTGCATCTCCGGGCTTATCGACCCGGCGCCGAGGCCGCTTGAGAAAAGAGGACTAAGCGGCGAGGCGGAGCGGCGGGCCCTGGGGCACGAGCCTGTGCAGCCCCGCCAGGGTCAGGGCCCCGACGAGGCCCCGGTAGGGCTCATACGGCGCGTAGAACTGTTCGACCTCCGGCACCGTCGCCCGCCTGCCCTGGCCGGCAAGGCGGCCGACCAGCTTGATGTAGCCGAGGTCCCCGGCCGGCAGCGAATCGAGTTCGTTGCGGCCGAAGAGGCCCAGGCACTGGACCGTCCAAGGACCGATCTGCGACCTCGCCAGCAGCCGCCCGTCTCCCTTTGGGTCCTCGATCCGGCAGCGGCCGGCGGCGACCTCACGGGCCAGCAGGCGCAGGGCGACGGCTCGTTTGCCGACCAGTTCCATCTGCTCCAGTTCGGCCGGGGCGCGGCCGGCGATCGCGGTCGGCCCGGGGACGTCGCGCAGCGCCGTCCGCCCCTCCCCCAGGCGCGGGCCCCAGCGGCCGGCGATCCGCCGCTCGATCAGCGCCGCCCGCTGCGCCTCGATCAGCTGCCCGACGACTGCGGCGGCAAGCGCCTCCCAGGGCCATGGGCGCCCCTGCGGCCGGAAACCGGGCATGCGGCGGATCAGCGGCCCGATCAGGCGGTCGCGGCGGAAGCGTCGGTAGAAGTCGCTGAGATCGACGTCGACCCAGAGGGCGCAGCGCATCCGCTCGATCGCCACTTCGAGCTGCTCGCGCCCGGCCCCGTCGCCGCAGGGACCCCCGGCGATCGGCGGCACCGAGACGAGCTCGGGATCGACCGCCTCGGCGCGAAAGCGCACCCGGTCGCGCGCCGGCTGCCAGGCCCTGACCAGCACCGGGCAGCCGTCGACGTGCAGGAGCCTGGTCGCCACTCCACCCCGCACCCGCAACGTCCGGTCAGAGCTTCCCCGCGGCATCCGGTAGGGCGAAGGCGGCCGCACCTCGACTTCGAGGGGACTTCCCTCCCTATAGGGGTACTCCCGGGCCGCCGCCACGGTTAGCGGCCGAGCAGGTGTACGTCGATCAGGAACGAGCGGCTGGCGACGACGTTTTCGCGCGACCCACGGCGGCCGAGCGGGCGGCGCTGTGGCCGCACCTTGGCGGCGGCGCTGCTGACGGCCCGCACGGCGGCAACCGTGGCCGCGCCCGCGAGGACACCTCCGGCGGTCGCGAGCACAGCGGTGCGCACCTCCGGCCGCAGGGCCAGCGAGGTTCCGCTGGGCTCCTGATAGGCCGAGGGAAGCGGCCGCACCGGGTCAGTCGCCTCGCCCGAGCCGGCATCTTCTTCGGCGATCACCTCGCCGTCTAACTGCAACTCGTCCACCCGGGCGACTCTAGCGGGGCCGGGGGTCGGGTCTTCGCGGTTGTCACCTAATTCCCGGAACTTCGGGCTAGGCGGTCGCAGCGGCGCAGCGCTGGGCATGCGCATACAGCGTCTCCGGCGCAATATCGGCCTTATTCGGCCAGACGATCGTGCCCGCCAGGGCGTCGGCGCGCAGCCGCCGGAAGAACTCCAGATCCCGGAGCGGCTCGAAGACCCCCCCGTAGTCGAGGAGATAAGCCAGATCCACCTCTGCGGAGAGGCCATCGTCGAACCGAACGCTGACCAGATAGCCCTCGGCTGCTTTTGCGTCAACTAGAAGAGGCGTGCTGCGCATAGGTCGATGGTAGAGGCCCTATGACAAAGGCTCAACAGCGATCAGCGGTCGATGTTCGCGAGCCCGCCTCCAGTTGTCATGCAGCTCGGCTTGACGCGCGGCCGCCCACTCGCTCACGAGACGTCGCGCCCTGGGCGGCAGGCGACCGGCGAGGACCGTCAGGCTCTCGAAGTCGAAGGCCGCCTCCGCCTCGCCATAGCGCGCATGGAAATGCGGGCGACCTTCATGGTGGGTCTCGTCGTAATACATCCAGATCGTGATCCCGTAGAAGCTGCATATCTGGGGCATGCATAAAGCGTCCGCTTCCCGCTGTCACGGAACAAGACCCGCGCGTAAAACTTCTCGGCTGCCTGTGTCACGAGACCGTGACGGGTGAAGAGCTGGTGCTAATCGCTGCTGTCCAACACGCGCTCGTAAAGACGGTACTTCTTGACGATCTCCGCGCTCATCGCCTCCAGGCCGCGGTTCATCGCTTCGTTGGTCTCGAGGATCCAGCCCGCCTCGCCGTGTTTCTGGCGGGATCGCGCCGCGGTGTCGAAGTGCTCGACGTAGAGCGAGGCGGCGACGCCGGTGTGCTGGTGCTCGGGCTTGACGCCGAGGAAGCCGACCCGCACCTGGTCGCAGATCCGGTTGCGGCGGAGGAAGTGCCACCAGCCGAGCGGCAGCAGCCGGCCCTTCATCTTCTTCAGCACCTGGTTCAGGTCCGGCAGGGTGATCGCCACCGCGATCGTCTCGCCGTCCTTTTCGGCGACCATGAACCAGTCCTTGGCGAAGGCGAGGTGCATGTCCATCGTGTAGGTGTCGAGGTCCTCCTTCGAGTAGGGGACGAAGCCCCAGTTCTCTGACCAGGCGGCGTTGTAGATCTCGGCGAAGCGGTCCATCTCCTGGCGCAGATGCCGGCGCGACATCCGGCGGATCTTCACCCCGTGCTCGTTTTTCGCCCGCTCGTCGAGCTCGAAGAGGATCGGCAGCATGTCCTCGCGGTCGCTGATGTCGAGGAACCACGAGTAGAGGTCCATCGCCTTCTCCAGGCCCGCCGCCTCGCAGAGCCGCTGGTAGTAGGGCGGCTGCCAGGGCTGGCGGATCAGCGGCTCCAGCTCATGGCCCTCGATCAGGATCCCGCTCTCCTCGTTCATCGAGAAGTCCATCGGCCCGACCATCCGCTCGCAGCCGCGCTGCGCCAGCCAGTCGGCAACGACGTCCAGCAGCGCCGCCATCGCCTCGGGGTCGTCCTCCAGCTCGAGGAAGCCGAACATTCCCCAACGGTTGTCGTGGTACTCGTTGAAGGCGTGGTCGATCTGGGCGCTGACGCGGCCGACCACCCGCTCGCCGCGCAGAGCCAGGAAGTATTCGGCCTCGCCGTGCTTGAAGTAGGGGTTGAGCCGGCGGTTGAGGAAGAGCCGGCGCTCCAGTTTCAGCGGCGGGATCCAGGGGGTTCCGGCGTGCAGCCGGTAGGGCAGGTCGACGAACCGCTTGAGGTCGCGTCCGTTGCGGACGGGCCGGATGGTGAGACTTCCCATGTGGCGCGCAACCTACACTCTCGGTAGATGAGCGAGACCGCCAAGGCTCCCGTCGACGTCTTCGAGAAGGCGCGCAGCCACAACCGCCTCGAGCAGCTCGAAGCCGCCAAGGAGCACGACCTCCTCCCCTACTTCCGCCTGCTCACCTCGCAGGCCGGCCCCGTCGTCGAGATGGAGGGCCGCGAGACGATCATGCTCGGCTCCAACAACTACCTCGGCCTGACCGGCGACGAGCGGGTGAAGGCAGGGGCGCGCGAGGCGCTGGAGACCTACGGTACCGGCGTCACCGGCTCGCGGCTGCTGAACGGGACGACGCCGCTGCACCTGGAACTGGAGCAGGAGCTGGCGGCGTGGATGCGGACCGAGGACGCGATCGTCTACACGACCGGCTACCAGTCGAACGTCGGCTGCATCGGCACGATCCTCGGCCCCGGCGACACCGTGATCTGCGACTCCGGCGACCACGCCTCGATCCTCGACGGCTGCCGCCTCTCCGGCGCCAAGCTGCGCCCCTTCCGCCACAACCGCATGGACAAGCTGGAGAAGATGCTGCAGCGCGCGGCCGCGGACGGCGGCGGCGTCCTCGTCGTCGTCGACGGCGTCTTCTCGATGGAGGGCGACGTCTGCGACCTGCCGCGGATCGTCGAGCTCTGCCGCGGCTACGGCGCCCGGCTGATGGTCGACGAGGCCCACGGCGCCGGCGTCCTCGGCGCCCGCGGCGCCGGCGCCAGCGAGCTGTTCGGCCTCGAGGACGAGGTCGACCTGCGGATGGGGACCTTCTCCAAGAGCCTCGCCTCCTGCGGCGGCTTCATCGCCGGCCCCGCCGACGTGATCGAGTACCTGAGGATCTCGTCCCGCGCCTTCGTCTTCAGCGCCTCTGCCGTGCCGGCGGCGGTCGGCGCCGCCCTCGCCGCCCTGCGGGTGATCCGCAGCGACGGCCCCGAGCTCTTCGAGCGGCTGCTCGCCAACGCCGAGTACCTGCGCGAGGGGCTGCGCCACCTCGGCCTGAAAGTGATCGAGCCCGGCACCCTCCCGGACGGCAGCGTCGCCACCACCCCGGTGGTGCCGGTGATGGTCGGCGACGACTGGCAGGCGGTCCTGCTTTGGAAGGCGCTCTTCGACAACGGCGTCTACACCAACGTCGCGATCCATCCGGCTGTCCCGCCGGGCGGAGCGCTGCTGCGGACCAGCCTGATGGCGACGCACGAGCGCGAGCATCTCGACGGCGCCCTGGGGACGATCGCCCGGGTGATCGAGAACTTCCCCGAGCTTCCGCGCGCCTAGCGATTGGTCACATTTTCTTGACATCCCCCAGCGGGGGTAGTTTCGGCCTTGTTGCTTTTTGGATAACGCCGTCGAAGGCCCGAAATTGTTGCTCTTAGCGAATGGGTCGGACGGAAAAGACATAGCGCCGGGTTGACGGCAACTACCCCGAAGACGTAGCTTGGCCCCCTCGCCGAACTAACCCGGGCGGGGAGTTCGGAAAGACGAAGTCGGTCCGGGAGGGCCAGGGCCCAGGGAGGCTCGGTCCTCAGCCGAACCCGACATACCCCAGTTATTCGATTCCTTGAAGGGAGGAGTCCAGTGGAAGCTGCCTCAACGGCACCACCATCGAACATCGCCTCAGGTGAGGCTCCGCAGCACATGAGGGCGCTCGAGAGGGCCAACATGGTGCGGCTGGCAAGAGCCGAGCTGAAGCGCGCGATCGCGCGAGGCGACATGGATGCCGCGGAGGTGGTTCGCGAATGCCCGTGGGAGACCGAGAGCATGACCATCGCCGAGCTGCTGACCAGCCAGCGGCGATGGGGGCGCACCCGGGCCCGCAAGTTCCTGGTGCCGCTCTCGCTGAACGAGAACAAGCAGCTCGGGACCCTGACCGAGCGGCAGCGGCGGATGCTGGCGCAGGAGCTGGCGACCCGTTCGGCCAACCGCGAGGCGGTTGCCGCTTAGTACCGGCTAGCCGCGCATTCCGCCCACCCGGTAGCTGAGGCCACCGGAGGCGCGTTGGAATGCGCGGCGAGCAAGGTAGAAGACGATCGCGAAGGCGACCGCCCCCAGCGCCAGCGCCACCGCGAGGATCTGGTGGGCGGCGTAGAAGACGAGGCCGGTGACGAGGACGAAAGCCGCTCCGGCCAGCAGGGTCGTGTGGGAGCGATAGCCGGCGAAGTGCTCGCGGATCGCCACCTCGAGGCCGCCGAGCCCGGCGAGGGCGACCCCGACCCCGATCGCCGTCGGGTTGCCGCCGATCACCCCGACCACCAGGGCGACGATACCGGCGAGGATGACCAGCTCGGCCAAGGGCACGTCCCCCCAGGGGGCCGGCGGTCGCTCGTCAGGAGCAGAGACCCGCTTGCCGGGTCTCTGCGCGTCCCGCTTCGCCGGCTTCGCCCCGCCCCGCTTCCTCTTCTCGGGCTTCGACTTCGTCGTCAACGGCCGCAAGCCGCCTGGCTAAGGGACATCCAGAGGAGACCTTGACCCGCCACCAGCCCATCAGCATCCCCAGCGGGCCGAGACGGGGGCGCGAGTGCCAGTGGCCGCAGCCCGGGAGCCCGAGGTCCTGCCGGGAGACCCGGACCCACTTGAAGTCTTGAGGGGCGGCGAGCATCCGCTCGACCAGCGCGCGGTTCTCGTCCTCGACCTGGCGCCGCTCGACCAGCGCCTGCCGCGCCTCGCCGATCCGCTCGGCCAGCCGGTCGCGGATCGCCTCCAACTCGCCGAGATCGAGCAGCCGCGGCCCTGAGGCAACCGCATCGACTCGGTGGGCAACCTCCGTGTGGCCGAAGGCCTCGCCGAAGAGGCCGGCCAGCTCCGCCTCGAGGCGGCCGATCTGGCGGCGCAGCTCCAGCCGCGCGCGGCGCTCGTCGATCCCGGTGCCGAGCCCGGCGAACTCCTCACGTTTCAGCAGAGCGGGCATCGCCAAAAGTGTAGGTCAGGCGGCCTCTAAGGTCGAGGCGGCCATCCAGAGCGCCTCCTCGACGGCGATCTGCGGCACCCCCTTGACCTGCACCGAGGCGAGGGCGAGCCGCCGCGTCTCCTTCACGACCCCGAAGCCCTCGCCGGTGGCGCCGAAGAGCAGGGCGACGGGGCGCTCCTCGTCGGCGATCGTCAGGGTTCCGCCCGGCAGCTCGCCGGGAGCGCCGGGCAGGGACTCGCCCGGAGCCGAATCGCGGATACAGAGCGACCCGGCCAGGCGGTCGGCGTCGAAGGCGCGGAGCGCCACGCCGGTCTCGACTATCGCGATGTTGAGCGCGTCGGCCGGCAGCCCGTGGCTGGCGAAGCCGCCGTCGTGGAGACGGTCGAGGGTCAGCTGCTCGACCGGGATCCGGGTGCGGTCGGGGTCGAGGCCGATCTGGCGGAAGAAGACCCGGTAGGCCCATGGGATCGGCCGTTCTCGCAGGCGGATCGCCTGCGAGCCGTAGGTGCGGTCGGAGAGGTCGCGCAGCCGCCGGCGCACCGAGTCGGGGCTGCGGCCGGGCTTGGCGTCGACTTCGACCCAGGCGATCCCCAGCCCGGGGAACTCGGAGGCGATGTGAGGCGCGACCCAGCCCTGCCGCGGAGCCGGCTCCCAGCCCAACCGCTCTGCGGCGAGGTCGGCCACCTCAGCCGCGCTCCGCCGCCCTCGTCGCCGCCAGCAGGTCGTCGACCCGTTCTTCGAGCTCCGCGGCGGTGAGATCGCCGATGCTGGCGTCCTGCAGGGTGCCGCCGGGGTAGACGTAGGCGAAGGTCGGACAGCCGCCGACGCCGTAGAGGGCGCCGACGGCGCCATCGCGGTCGAAGCCGACCGGCATCGTCCAACCGTGCTGGCGGACCAGTTCCTGCAAGCGCTCGCGGTCGTCGCGGATGTCCAGCGAGAGGAAACCCACCCGTCCACGGTAGCGCCGGGAGACTTGGTCGACCACATCCTGCTGCTCCGCGCAGCCGTCGCCTTTGCTGAACCAGAACGAGATCACCAGGGGCCGGCCGAAGAAATCGCAGACGCGGATCGCCCCGGTGGTCCCGATCCGGCAAGCGGGCGTCCGCCGGGCGCTGTCCGGGCAGGGGATTTCGCCGCTTTCGCAATCGTCCTGGGCGACGTTGGCGTCGCCTTCCAGCTGGCCGGCGGCTGCCGGGACCGCGAACTCGGGCAGCGGCCAGCGGGCCGGGAACCGGTCGAGGCCGAGCGTTTCCCCTCCCCCGCCGCCCTCGATCGTGTTGACGGTGGCGACGACGATCACCGCCAGGAAGAGCAGGCCGACGACGATCGAGTAGCGATCTTTCATTCCCGCTCCAGCCAGAGCAGGATCGCGGGCAGGACGAGGAGGACCCCAACCAGGGCGGCGCCAAGGTCGACCACGGTGACGAGGCCGAAGTCGCGCAGCATCCGCACGTCGCTGGCGATCAGGACCGCGAAGCCGGCGACCGCGGTGAGGCCGGAGGCGAGCACGGCGGCGCCGGTCCGCGCGTAGGCCTGCTGCAGCGCCTCCTCGACCCCGGTGCCGCGCGAGCGCTCCTCGTGGAAGCGCCCGACCAGCAGCACCCCGAACTCGGTGGCGATCGCGATCGTCAGCGCCCCCAGCGCCGCCGACATCGGGTTGAGCGGGATGCCGGTGATCCACAGCAGCAGCGACGCCCAGCCGGTGGCGAGCACCGTCGGGACGAGCGGGACCAGAGCCCGGCGCCAGGAGCGGTAGACGAGGAGCAGCGCCAGCCCGACCGCCGCCAGCCCGGCGAGCGTCAGCCAGTAGCGGCTGCTCGAGAGATCGGAGGCGCTCTGCGCCGCGATCACCGGCAGCCCGGCGAGCTGCACCTCGACCCCGCGCGGCGGGGTGCCGATCTCCGACCGCACGCGGTCGATCAGCCGCTGCTGGTCTTCCAGCGACTGCGCTCGGATCCCGAACGAGATCAGCGCCACATGGCCGACCTTCCCGGTCGCCGGATCGATCGGCGCCACCTGTCGCAACGCGTAGGGCGAGAGCGCCGCCAGAGTCCCTTCGATCCGCGTCCGCGTCGGCTTTTCGCCGCCGCGGACCAGGAAGTCCGAGAGCGCCGGGCCGGGGCAGATTTCAGCGGTCAGGCAGCTCGGGTCTTCGCCTTCGAAGCCGTTTCCTTCCAGCACCCGCTGCTTGAACCCGGCCATCCACTCGATCGTCGCCGGGTCGGTGAAGTCGGGGGCCTGGATCCTCACGTCGAGCTCTCCCGAGACCCCGGTCGTGTCCTGCAGCTCGTTCAGCCCTTCGACCGCCTTGATGCTCTGCGGCGCCAAGGAGCGGATGTCGGAGACGGTGTCGACCTGCGTACCGGCAACCCATCCAACCAGCGCCAGCGCCACACCCACACTCAGGATCATCTCCGGATACGCCCGAGCCATGGGCAGGAGACGCTCCACGGGCAGGAGACGTCGTCGCTTCCTTGCGGGAGCCGAGCCCACCGGCCGCAGACCCAGCGTCGCCAGACCCACGGTCAGGGCCAGCGCGAAAGCGACGGCGATCCCGAGGATCAGCAGCCAGCCGAACCCGCGCACCATCGGGATCGGGGAGAGCTGCAGCGCCAGGAACCCCGCCGCCGTCGCAAAGCAGGCGGTGGCGATCGTCGGACCGCCGGCCGTCGCCGCCTCACGGGCCGAGCCGGCCTCGTCGAAGCGCGCCTGGAACTGGATCGCGTAATCGACCGCCAGCCCGATCAGGATCGGCAGCGCCGCGATCGAGGCCATCGTCAGCGAGCCGCCGACCAGCGCCAGCAGCCCGAAGGCGATCGCCACCGCCATCAGGGCCACAGCCAGCGGCAGCAGCGGCCAGCGCGAGCGGAAGACGAGGAAGAGGACCGCGGCCATCACCCCGACGGCGATCGCGAAGAGGACGAGGAGCGCGTTCTCGAGCGCGCTCGCCACCCCTTCGATCACCACCGGAGCGCCGGAGACCGCGTAGCTGCCTTTTTCGAGGGTGAAGCAAGGCGCCGGCTTGCCTTCGGTCCCGCAGATCTTTCGCGGCTGGGTTTCCGCCACCGCCGCTTCGATCAGCTCGATCGCCCGTCGCCGTTCGGACTCGCTCAGGTCGGGCTTCAGCCGGATCACGATCTGCGCCGACTTCGCGTTCGGGAAGAGATAGGAGAGGCGCGCCTTCGGGGTCCCCCGCGGGCGGGCGAGGTCGAAGACGACGGTGGCGACGAATTCTTCGTTGTCGATGCTGGGGGCGCTGGTGATCCCGTATTTGGTCGCTACCGCGAGCAGGTATTCGCGGAACTTTTCCGCGGGCACGTGTTCGGCCAAGCGCTGCAGCTGGTCTTCGATCTGCACCACCGACTCGTTGAGGAAGGTGGCCGGCCCGGTGAGGAACTCGACCGCGTGCATTTCCGCGAGCTCGGCGCACGGCCCCGGGATCGCCTGCGCCCCCTTCGGCACCTTGCCGGAGAGGCACCCCTCGAGGCGCAGCAGCTTGAAGATGTTCTGGGTCAGCAGCAGCTGCTGCAGTTCCCCCTTGACGAGGACGACGACCGGTTCTTCGCCGAAGTCGCGGCGGACGGCCTGGGTCGCTTCGTAGGTGGCAGTGCCGGAGTCGGCGAGGGTGCCGACGCCGGCGTCGGTCGGGATCCGGGTGGCGGCAACCGCGGCGCCGATCGCGACGACGAGCGTGATCGCGAGCAGCGGCCGCGCGTGCTCAGCCGCCCACGCCGCGACGCGCCCGAACCAGCTTCCCGAGCCCAACCTCTAGTCCATCGAGAGCGGCCCGCTGACGTCAGCGTTGAGGAACTGGCTGACGAACGGGTTGCTCGAGTCGAACAGCTCCTCTTTGGGGCCGGACTCGACGATCTTGCCGCTCCAGAGCACGGCGATGAAGTCGGCGATCCGCCGCGCGGTCCCGAGGTCGTGGCTGATCACCAGGTAGCAGCCGCCGTTCTCCTCGTGGACCTCGCGGATCAGCTCGCAGAGCAGCGCCGTGCGAACCGGGTCCAGGCCCGAGTCGGGCTCGTCGAACATGACGATCTGCGGTTCGAGGACCAGCGCCCGCGCGAAGCCGGCGCGCTTGCGCATCCCGCCGGAGAGCTCGTTCGGCATCTTGTAGGTGGCCTCGGTGAGGCCCACCTCTTTGAGCCGCCGATTGACGATCTCGCCGATCTCCTCCTCGCCTTTGTCGGTGTGCTGGCGGAGCGGGAAGGCGACGTTGTCGTAGATGTTCATCGAGCCGAAGAGGGCGCCGTCCTGGAACAGGAGGCCGAACTTTTTTCGGACGTCGAAGAGTTCGTCGTCGGTCATTTCGGGAATCGACTCGCCGTGCACGAGAACGTCGCCGGAGTCCGGGTAGAGCAGCCCGACGATGTGCTTGATCAGCACGCTCTTGCCGGTGCCGGACGGGCCGAGCACCATCGAGACCTGGTTCTCCGGCAGGCCGAGGTTGAGGCCGTTGAGGATGCGGGCGCGGCCGAACTGCTTGACCAGGTCGATGATCTCGATCGCGTCCTCGCCACCGTGGTCGCGCTTGCGGCCGGTGTGGAAGCGGTAGGGATCGGACTCGGCCGGGTCGACGCCGGGAATGACGAAGTCCTTCCCCATCGTCAGGCCGTCCTCGCTTACGTAGGGGCCCTTGTGCTCCTCATCCATGGACATAGCTTAGGTC
>DASTGL010000371.1:0-15004 GCA_035719145.1 Solirubrobacterales bacterium | reverse complement strand
TCGCCGACTACTACGCCTGGCTCGGCGAGGACGTCGCCAACTTCATCGTCGGCGCGGCCGCCAAGGACCCGGAGTCCGTCCAGCAGGCCGTCGCCGCCTTCGATTCGGCCGGCTGCCAGGAGCTCTTCCTCTTCCCGAGTTCGAGCGATCCGCAGCAGGTCGACCTCCTGGCCGACGCACTGGGGATGTAGCGTCGGCCCCGATGGCCGACGAGCTGCCGATCCTGCTCTTCAGCGGCCCGAGCGAGATGGAGGCGTGGCTCGAGGAGAACGGCGACTCCTCCGAGGGCGTCTGGCTGAAGATCGCCAAGAAGGGGGCGGCGGAGGCGAGCGTCACCTACGCCGAGGCGCTCGAGCTGGCGCTCTGCTTCGGCTGGATCGACAGCCAGAAGCGCGGCTTCGACGACCAGCACTTCCTGCAGCGCTTCACGCCGCGACGGCCGCGCGGGCGCTGGTCGAAGATCAACCGCGAGAAGGCCGAAGCGCTGATCGAGTCGCGGGCGATGCGACCGGCTGGGATGGACGAGGTGGAAGCGGCGAAAGCCGACGGCCGCTGGGAGGCGGCTTACGAGGGTCAGCGCACGGCGAAGGTCCCGCCGGACCTCCAGCGCCGGCTCGACGCCAATCCCACCGCCGCCGAGTTCTTCGCCTCGCTCGACAGCGCCAACCGCTACGCGATCGTCTACCGCCTCGAAGAGGCGAAAAAACCCGAGACGAGGGAGCGCCGCCTCGGCAAGTTCGTCGCGATGCTCGAGCGCGGCGAGAAGATCCACGACTGAGCCTCCCTACACTCGCGCCATGGACCGCGAGCTGCTCGCATCGACGTTGGCCGAGGCCGGCGAGCCCTCCTACCGGGCCAAGCAGGTCTGGGAGTGGGTCGCGCGGGGGGCTCGCTCCCACGAGGAGATGACGAACTTGTCGAAGGCGTTGCGGGAGCGGCTGGAGGACCAGGTGCCGCTCTCGACCCTCAGCGTCGCCGCCGAGGCGAAGTCCGACGACGGCACCGTCAAGACGCTCTTCCACACCGCCGACGGGCGACCGATCGAGGCGGTGCTGATGCGCTACCGCGACGGGCGGCGCTCGGTCTGCCTCTCCTCGCAGTCGGGCTGCCCGCTGACCTGCACCTTCTGCGCCACCGGGCAGATGAAGTTCGGCCGCAACCTCGGCGTCGACGAGATCCTCGACCAGGCGCTCCACTTCCGCCGCCTCGAGCAGGTCGACCACGTCGTCTTCATGGGCATGGGGGAGCCGACGATGAACATCGAGAACGTCCTCGCCGCCTGCGAGCTGCTGCCCGACCTCGGGGTCACCCACCGCCGCACCGCGATCTCCACGGTCGGCTGGGTGCCGGGGATCGACCGCATCGCCGAATGCGAGATGCCGATCAGCCTCGCCCTCTCCCTGCACGCGCCGAACGACGGCCTGCGCTCGCAGATCATGCCGGTCAACACCCGCTACCCGATCGCCGAGGTGCTGGCCGCCTGCGAGCGCTACCGCGCCGCCCGCCGCCGCAAGGTCTTCGTCGAGTACGTGATGCTCGACGGCGTCAACGACCACCCGAAGCACGCCCGCGAGCTCGCCGAGCTGCTCGACCCCCGCGGCTACAAAGTCAACCTGATCCCCTACAACCCGACCGGCAGCTACGACGGCTCCCCGCCGGAGCGGATCGAGGCCTTCCGCGCGATCCTCGCCGAGCACCGGATCACCGCCACCGTCCGCCTCACCCGCGGCCGCGACATCGACGCCGCCTGCGGCCAGCTCGCCGCCGCGAACGCCTGAGGCTCGAACTGCATCAACTTGTCCACCCAGCAGATAGATAAGTTGATGCGGTTCCGAAAACTGGCCAGGTAGCCAGTTAGGATTCGCCGGTGGCTACGGTCGACACCACCGCGCCGGTCGCGCGGCCGCCGGAGATGTCCGGGAACCCGGTTCGGCGGGTCGTCGGGGACCTTTGGGAGGAGTGGCGGGAGCGGGGGAAGTTTCCCCCCGGCCGCACCGACTTCAGCTGGGCGCGCACGCACCAGATCGCCCATGACCCGCTGCCGCTGCTGCTCGGCGCCTACGAAGAGTTCGGGCCGATCTTCAGCCTGCGGCTGCTGCACTCGCGGGTCGTCTTCATGCTCGGGCCGGAGGCGAACCACTTCGTCACCGTCGCCCACCCGGAGAACTTCCACTGGCGCGAGTCGAGCTTCGGCGACCTGATCCCGCTGCTCGGCGACGGCCTCCTCACCGTCGACGACGAGTTCCACGACCGCGCCCGGGCGATCATGATGCCCGCCTTCCACCGCGAGCAGGTCGCCGCCGCCACCGAGGCGATGACGATCGAGGCCGATGCGGCGATCGCGGCGCTGCCGGTCGGCGAGGTGGTCGACGTCTACGAGTGGATGCGCTCGCTGGCGATGCGGATCGCGATGCGGGCGCTGCTCGGCCTCGACCCCGACGAGGCCGGCAAGGGCGTCGCCGCGGCCGAGCACTTCGAGCGCGCCCTCGGCTACTACGGGATCGACTTCCACCTCCGTCTGGTCAGGGGCCCGGGCTCGCCGTGGCGAAGGATGACCCAATCGCGAGCCGTTCTCGACGAGATCGTCTTCGACGAGATCGCCCGCCGCCGCGCCAGCCCCGACTCCGGCCGCCGCGACATCCTCAGCCTCCTCGTCCGCGCCCGCGGGGCCGGGGGCGAGGAGTTCAGCGACCGCGAGATCCGCGACCAGGTGATGACGCTGATGTTCGCCGGCCACGACACCTCGACCTCGACGCTGACCTTCATGCTGCACGAGCTCGCTCGCCACCCGGAGGTGGTGCGACGGCTGCAAGAGGAGCAGGACCGCGTGCTCGGCGGCGCCAGCCCCACCGCGCAGCAGCTGGAAAAGGAGATGCCCTACCTCGAGATGGTCTTCGACGAGGTCCTGCGCCTCTACCCGCCGGCCTGGATCGGCCCGCGCCGGGCAATCCGAGAGTACGAGTTCGGCGGCTACACCGTCCCCCGCGACGCCTACGTCAACTACTGCTCCTGGGCCAGCCACCGCCTGCCCGAGGTCTTCCCGGAGCCGGAGGCCTTCATCCCCGAGCGCTTCACCCGCGAGCGCAAGGCGGCGCTGCCGCGCGGCGCCTACGTCCCCTTCGGCGGCGGCTCGCGCATCTGCATCGGCAAGCGCTTCGGCCAGACCGAGGTGAAGCTGGTGGCGACCAAGCTGCTGCAGCGCCTGCGCATGGAGGCCCTGCCCGGCCGCACGGTGACGATCCGCCAGATGCCGACCCTCTCGCCGGTCGGCGGCCTGAAGATGCGCGTTAAGGATCGGGCGTCATGATGGCGCCCGATGCTCCTCTTCGCCGCAGCTGAGACCTGGTGGGGCGTCCTCGGCGGCCTGATCCCGATCATCGGCCTAGGCCTGATCGGCTACGTGATCTGGCGCGCCGTCAAGGACGACGGTGAGGACGCCCCCTAGGCAGTTACTTGATGAAGAGCATCTCCTCGTACTTCGGTAGCGGCCAGAGGTCGTCGGCGACGACACCCTCCAGCTTGTCGGCCGCGTCGCGGACGCTGTCCATCGCCGCCAGCTGCTTGTCGCGGGCGTGGATCGCCATCTCGAGGCCCTCGAGGCCGGGGTCGGCATTCGCCGCTTCCAGCTCGCCGAGCCCGGCGACCAGCTCGTCGACCAAGCCGCGGACTTCGCCCTCCAGCGAGGAGACGCCCGCCTCGCCGATCAGCGCCAAATGGCGCAGCGCCGCCGGCAGGATCATCGTCTTGGCGATCGAGAAGGCGGTCTCCGCCTCGATGTTGGCCCGCAGCCAGTACTGCTCGACCCAGACCTCGAAGCGGGACTCGAGCTCCCCCTTCGAGAGCACCTCGTAGTTCTCGAAGGTGCGAACCGTCTGGTCTGAGATCACCTCGGGCAGCGCGTCGGGCGTCGTGCGCAGGTTTTTCAGCCCACGCCGCTCGGCCTCCTGGTGCCACTCCTCGGAGTAGTTGTCGCCGCCGAAGCAGACGTCCTTGTTGGCGAGGTAGCTCTCTTTGACGATCTCGATCACGGCCTGCGGCATCTGCTCGCCGCCGTTCAGCTTCGCCTCCAGCTTGCCGGCGAGCTCGTCGATCGCCTCGGCGGCGATCGTGTTCAGGACCGTGTTCGGGAAGCCGAGCGACATGCTCGACCCCAGCGCCCGGAACTCGAATTTGTTGCCGGTGAAGGCGAACGGCGAGGTGCGGTTGCGGTCGCCGCCGTGCATCGGCAGCGGCGGCAGCACCTGCGCCCCGAGGTCGAGGAACGAGGCCGGGGTGTTCGGGTCCCCTTCGCCGGTGGCGATCGCCTCGAAGACTTTTTCGAGCTCGCCGCCGAGGAAGATCGAGATGATCGCCGGCGGTGCCTCGTTAGCCCCGAGCCGGTGGTCCTGGCCGATGTTCGCGACCGAGGCCCGCAGCAGCCCCTGGTGCTTGTTCACCGCCTGGATCACCGCGGCGCAGAAGAAGAGGAAGTGGATGTTGTCGGCCGGCGTCTCGCCCGGGTTCAGCAGGTTGGCGCCGGTGTCGGTCCCCATCGACCAGTTGTTGTGCTTGCCGGAGCCGTTGACCCCGGCGAACGGCTTCTCGTGCAGGAGGCAGATGAGGCCGTAGCGGCGGGCGACGTTCTCCAGCGTCTGCATCAGCAGCTGCTGATGGTCGGAGCCGACGTTCGAGTTCTCGAAGATCGGGGCGATCTCGTACTGGGCCGGCGCCACCTCGTTGTGGCGGGTCTTGACCGGGATCCCGAGCTTCCGCATCTCCAGCTCCGACTCCATCATGAAGGCGAGCACCCGCTCGGGGATCGAGCCGAAGTAGTGGTCGTCGAGCTCGTGGCCCTTCGGCGGCTTGGCGCCGAACAGGGTGCGGCCGGTGCTGATCAGGTCGGGCCGCTCGAAGAAGTACTGCTCATCGATCAGGAAGTACTCCTGCTCGGGGCCGACAGTGGTGAAGACGCGCTGGCTCTCCTCGTCGCCGAGCAGCCGCAGCGCCTTGATCGCCGAGCGGCTGAGCGCGTCCATCGAGCGCAGCAGCGGGATCTTCGCGTCGAGCGCCTCGCCGGTCCAGGAAGCGAACGCGGTCGGGATGCAGAGCAGCGCCCCGTTCGGGTTCTCGAGGATGAAGGCGGGGCTGGTCGGGTCCCAGGCGGTGTAGCCGCGGGCCTCGAAGGTGGCGCGGACGCCGCCGGTGGGGAAGGAGGAGGCGTCGGGCTCGCCCTGGATCAGCTCCTTGCCGGAGAAGTCGGCGATCGCGTTGCCTTCGCCGCCGGGCTCGAAGAAGGAGTCGTGCTTCTCGGCGGTGGAGCCGGTCAGCGGCTGGAACATGTGGGTGTAGTGGGTGGCGCCGTTCTCCAGCGCCCACTCCTTCATCGCCTCGGCGACCGCGTCGGCGAGGCTGGGGTCGAGCGCCTCACCGCCGTCGAGGGTGGTCTGCAGCTTC
Source organism: Solirubrobacterales bacterium (assembly GCA_035719145.1). GTDB lineage: Bacteria > Actinomycetota > Thermoleophilia > Solirubrobacterales > 70-9 > VAYN01. The sequence continues at coordinate 9,571 of DASTGL010000371.1, read as the reverse complement.
TCGAAGACGTCCTTGGGCAGCCGTTCCTTCTGCACGGCCGCAGAGAAGACGTTCTCCCCGAAGGGATTGTTCTCCGGGAGCGTCAGGTCCTGCGCGCCGAGAGCACCTCCGTTGGCGCTCCACTGGGCTGCGGTCACGTTGTGCTGGCGAATACGAGTCATCGGTTCTTGGATCTCCCCCAATAGGCGCGCGCTCGGGGTCGTCCCAGCGCGTATTTGTCGAAAGTCTCAGTCCCTCGAAAAGAGCAGCACAGAGCCTAATGGCGTCGCCTTAATCGCGCCTTTGTACTGCCGTACAACCTCGCTGGGAGGGGGTTATCCCTGCTGTCAGCGCTTCCGAGATTGACCCCACCGGGGTGGGGCGAAAGTCGGAAGCGTTAGGCGAGCGGGGTCGCCTGGAAGATGCCGAGCGGGTGGCGCAGGCGGAAGCCGCCGGTGGGGCGCATCTGTTCTGACCAGCCGGGGCCGGTGCGGTCGCCGTCTTCGCTGTAGGAGGTGTCCCAACGCAGGCCGGCGATCACGGCGAAGACGTGTTCCTTGTTCGCGTAGATGCGGACCCAGCTGCCGGCTCCGCCGGCTCCCCAGCGCATGAAACCGGTCGAGTCGAGCGGCCATTCGAGCAGGCCGGCGGCGTGCATCACGTAGGAGACCGAACCCGAGCAGTCGTAGCCGCGCGAGTTCCAGTGGCGGTGCCCGCCGCCCCAGACGTAGGGCCGGTGGCGGATCCGGTTGGCGGCCTCGATCATCGACTTCACCGCGGGCGGGGCGGAGGGCGGGGCGACGGCGCGGCCGTCGGGCAGCAGCCGCGCCGGCGGCACCGCGGCCGAAGCGGGCGCCGCGTATATGGCGCCGCAGACCAGCAGCGCGGCCAAGACCGTGAACGGCTTCCCCTGCCTTCGCATCTGCACGGTTATCGACAACTCCGCCCGGGAGTTGAAGGGGCCAGCTCAGGAGGTCGGAGAAACGTCCGGCAGCGCGTCGGCGGCAACCAGCGAGCCCATCAGCACCCCGAGCAGGAGGTCGCGCAGCTCTTCGCGCTCGACGTCGCGGTGCTCGATCCAGTTGAGGCAGGCGCCGTCCATGAACCAGAGCCAGCCGTTGACCGCGATCCGGGCTTTGGGCGGGGGGTCGTCGGGATAAAGCCCCGCGAGGATCCGCTCCGCGGTCTGCCGCCGCACCTGGTCGACGAGGTCGCGGATCTCAGTCACCCCGGTGGCGCTGTCCATCAGGTTGCGATAGGCGACCGCGTTCTCCTCGACCATCGCCAGGAACGCCTCCAGACTCGCTTTCAGCTGCTCGACGGGGGGGAGGTCCGGGTCGGGCGCGGTCCGCTGCCGCAGCTCCTCGGCCCAGACGCTCAGCGTCTCCTCGAAGAACGCCTGCTTGCTGGGGAAGTAGTGGTAGAGGAGCGCCTTCGAGATCCCCACCTCGGCGGCGATTTTGTTCATCGAGAGCTCGTCGTAGGGGTGGCTGGTGAAGAGCTCGGCCCCGCGCTCGAGCAGCTGCCGGCGCCGCTCGTCGACGTCCATCCGGCGGTAGGCGGGCTCGCTCACGCACGGGATTGTAGCGGCTTATTGACCGGTGGTTGACAAGATTGCTACGGTTTGCTGACCAGCGGTCAACAAGCAACCCAAGGAGGCACCATGAACGAAGAGAAACGACACGATCAGGCAGAGGGGGCGGAGTACGTGCCGCCCGCTTTCCGCCACGCCGGAGCCGCGCATGGGGCAGCACCACCCGCGCCGCCGCCGCTCAACCCGATCTCCCGGATCGAGTTCGAGCGGATCTTCGGCGGTCGCGTCCTCGCCTGGATCGGCGGCCTCGCGACCTTGCTCGGCCTCTTCTTCCTGATGCGCAGCGCCGTCGACAGCAGCTGGTTCACCGAGGAGGTCCGGGTGCTGATGGCCGCTTTCGGCTCGCTCCTGCTGCTCGGCCTCGGCGTCTGGCTGCACGAAAGGAAGGGCCGCCTGGAGGTCGCACGGATCGCAGTGGCGATCGCGATCCCGGGCTTATATGCGACGACCGTCGTCGCCACCCAGGCCTACGACCTGATCTCGCCGGTGATCGGGCTCGAGGCGGCGGCGCTGGTCGGCGTCCTCGGGGTCTTCCTCGCCGTGCGCTGGTCCTCGATGCTGGTCGCCGGCGTCGGGATCTTGGGAGCGCTGGCGGCGCCGATATTCGCCGGCGTCCACATTGACGGCGGTTCGATTGCCTTCGTTGCCCTGGCCCTTACCGCCAGCGTCGGCGTCCTCCTCTGGCAGCGCTGGAATTGGTTGGCGCTGGGAGCCTTCGCGGTCTCCATCCCGCAGCTTTTCGCCTGGATCTACAACAGCGGCTTCATCGTCTTCGAGGGAGAAACCAATCCCACTGAGTCCATACCGCTCGTCCTCACGGTCCTGGTCGGGTTCTGGGTCCTCTACGCCGCTGCCGCCTTCGGCTACGAGCTGAGGAACCGCGACCGCGGCAAGCTCCCTGTCTCTTCCTGGCTGCTCCTTTTCAGCAGCAGCTTGCTGGTGCTCTACGCCGGCGCGATCGTCGTCGGGGAAGGGTCGTCGGTTGCCCTTAACGCCTGGCTCTTCGGCTTCGCGGCCGTCCACCTGTTGCTCGGCGCCGCCGCGATCCGCTTCGGCGTCCACCGCGAAATCGGTTCGCTCCTGATCGGAGGCGGGATCGGGGTGGCCGCCCTCGGCTGCTCCAGCTCGTTTGACGGCTCCGCCCTCGTCGCCGTCTGGTCGGTCGCTTCCAGCACCCTTGCCTATCTGGCGACGCGAGCCGACCGCTCACCCTCGCCGGCGCTCTCGGACGCCAAGCGACTGCTGATTGCGGCACTCGGCTTCCTCGGCCTCGGGATCGTCCACATGCTGGTCGTCGAGGCGCCGCCGACCGCGATCGCCGAAGGGGTCGACGATCTCGGAGCCGCCATCGCCGCGATCGCCTGCTGCGCCGGCGCTGCTGTCGCCTGCTGGTACTGGGGACGGGAGGTCGAGCCGAAGGTGGCGACGGTGGCCGGCTACCTCGGGGCCACCGGCTTCGTCTACCTCGGCTCGGTCGCGATCATCGACGTGATCGGCGACAACGCCGGCGGCGAAGCCCGCGAGATCGGGCAGTCCTGGATGTCGGCGTTCTGGACGGCAACCGGCCTCGGGGCGGTCGTCTGGGGCATGGTTCGGCGCTCCTGGAAGGCCCGCCTCGGCGGCCTGGCGCTGCTGGCGGTGGCGATCGTCAAGGTCTGGACCTATGACCTCTCCGAGCTGGAAGAGACCGCCCGGGCGCTCTCCTTCGTCGCTCTCGGGCTGCTGCTGCTGGCGGGCGCCTTCGCCTACCAGCGGTTCAAGCCGGAGGAGGAAGGGGAGCCGGCCGAGACGGTGGAGGAGGGGGAGCCGCAGGCCTCCCTGTAGGGCCGATCAGCGGGAGCCGCGGGCATCCCTATAGCCTGCGGTTCCCGCGGCCCGCGCCGCTCACCAAGCCAAAAAAGTGGAGGAAGCCTCTTAATGTTCGTCTCGAAGGCCGCCGTCGTCGGCGGCGGCACCATGGGCGGGGAGATCGCGCAGGCGATCGCCGCCGCCGACATCCCCGTCGTCGTCAAAGACATCGACCAGAAGTTCGTCGACGCGGCCGTCGAGAAAGCCCGCGGCGTCACCGAGGGCCAGCTCGCCCGCCTGGTCAAGAAGGAGAAGCTGACCCAGGAGCAGGCCGACGCGCGGCTCGCCGAGGTAATGGGCAACATCACCGGCACCGTCAGCTACGACGAGTTCGGCGACGTCGACTTCGTGATCGAGGCGGTGCCGGAGAAGATGGAGATCAAGCAGGCCGTCTTCCGCGACCTCGACGCGGTCACGCCCGGGCACGCGATCCTCTCCTCGAACACCTCCTCGCTCTCGATCACCGAGATCGGCGAGGCGACGCTGCGGCCCGACAAGGTCGTCGGCTTCCACTTCTTCTACCCGGCCTCGATCATGCCACTGGTCGAGGTGATCGTCGGCGAGGACTCCTCGCAGGAGACCGCCACCGCCGCCTACAACTTCGCCCAGGCGATCAAGAAGCAGCCGATCGTCTGCGGCGAGGTCCCCGGCTTCGTCGTCAACCGGATCCTGATGGCGACGATGGGGGAGATCTGGCGGGCCCAGGAGGAGCACGGCCTCTCGCTGAAGGCGATCGACGAGGCGATCGCCGGCGCCCAGCTGGCGCCGATGGGGCCGTTCTTCCTCACCGACCTGCTCGGGCTCGACACCGTGCTGCACGTCGCCGAACACCTGAACGAGTCCTACGGCGAGCACTTCTACGTTCATAAAGGCCTGCAGGGGCTGGTCGGCGAAGGCAAGCTCGGCGCCAAGACCGGCGGCGAGGGCTTCTTCAAGGACGGCGAGCAGAACGTCCCCGGCGACAACCAGCCCGACGGCGATGAGCTGGTGGCGATGTTCTCCAGCCGGGCGCTGATCGAGGCCTGCCTGCTGGTCGAGGAGGGGATCTGCTCGGTCCGCGACATCGACCTCGGGATGATGGCCGGCGCCGGGCTCGACCCGCGCAAAGGCCTGCTGCCGCCGTTCTGGAAAGCCGACGTCACCGGCCTCGATCAGGTGCTGGAGACGATCGAGAAGCTGGAGGAGAAGCACGGCGATCGCTTCACTCCGCCGGTCACCCTCAAGCGCCTTGTCGCTCAGCGCCGCTACGGCTTGAGCGCGGGCCAGGGTTTTTACCCGTACCCGCAGGCCGACGAGGGCGAGCAGGCCGACACCGTCAAGCTGGAGACGCGCGGCAACGTCGCGATCGCCTGGCTGGCGAACCTGCCGATGAACTCGCTCTCGCCGCAGGTGATCGCCGACCTGGAGACGGTCTGGAACCGGGTCAAGGGCGACGACGGGATCGGGGCGATGGTGATCGCCTCCTCGGTCCCGATCGTCTTCTCCGCTGGCGCCGACGTCAAGGCGTTCACGACCTTCGACGAGGCGAGCGGGGCGGAGCTGATCAACCGGGCCCACGCGCTCTTCCGCGACTTCGGCAAGGCCCGGGTCGCCACCATCGCCGCGGTCAACTCGATCGCCTTCGGCGGCGGCTGCGAGCTGGCGATGGCCTGCGACGTGCGGATCGGCGCCGAGGCCGCGGTCTTCGGCCAGCCCGAGGTGAAGCTGGGGATCATCCCCGGCTTCGGCGGCACCCAGCGGCTGGCGCGGCTCGTGGGCCCGAACAAGGCGCTGGAGCTGAACCTCGTCGGCGACGCGATCCTCTCCGAGGAGGCTCTCGAGCTCGGCCTCGTCAACCGCGTCGTCCCCGACCACGAGTTGTTCGAGACGGCGCTGATGTGGGGCCGCAAGCTCGCCGGCCAGGCGCCGATCGCGGTCGAGCAGATCAAGACCGTCTCCCACCAGGGCGACATCGACGACGGCATCGAGGCCGAGAAGGTCGGCTTCGCCACCGCCTTCTTCAGCGAGGACGCCAAAGAGGGCATCTCCGCCTTCCTCGGCAAACGTACCCCGAAGTGGAGCGGCAAGTAGCGAGTAGGGATGTGGAGCGACTGGCCGAGCTGCTCGGCCGGTCGCGCCGCGCCGTCGCCCTGACCGGCGCCGGGGTTTCGGTGCCGTCGGGGATCCCCGATTTCCGCACCCCGGAGACGGGGCTCTGGGCCAAGGTCGACCCGATGGAGGTCGCCCACATCAGCGTCTTCGAACGCGACCCGGAGCGGTTCTGGTCCTACTACCGGCCGCGCTTCCAGGCGCTCGGGGACAAAGAGCCGAACCGGGCGCACGAGGCGCTGGCCGAGCTGGAGCGGCGAGGCCTGATCGAGGGCGTGATCACCCAGAACATCGACCGCCTGCACCGGGCGGCCGGGTCGGAGAATGTGATCGAGGTCCACGGCTCGATCGAGACCAGCTCCTGCCTGGAGTGCGGGGCGGTGTTCGGGCTGGACGAGGTCGAGGACCTCTTCGACGGGCGCGGGGTGGCGGTCTGCTCCGCTTGCGCCGGCGCCGTCAAACCCGACGTCGTCCTCTTCGGCGAGTTGCTGCCGGAGGAGGCGATGGCGCAGGCGACCGAGCTCGCCGAAGGCGCCGACCTGATGCTCTGCGTCGGCTCCTCGCTGGCGGTGCATCCGGTGGCCGGGCTGCCGCGGTTGACCCTCGCGGGCGGCGGCGCCCTGGCGATCGTCACCAAGGGGGCGACGCCGTACGACCGCGACGCCGAGCTGAAGCTCGACGGCGAGGTCGATGCGGAGCTGGCGGCGCTCGTCGCCGCCCTCGGCTAGCCGCGGCTACTGGATCGGGTCCGACGGTTTCGCGCTGCCGGGCTTGCCCGTGGTCGGGATACCGCGGTCTTCGCAGGCGGCGACGATCGTCCTAGAGCGGGGATCGTCGAAGCGAGCGGCGTGGGCGCACCGCGCTTCCGCCTCGCTGCCGCAGGCGCTGACCGTCTGGGCGCCGACGATCCCGGCGACCGAGGCGCTGAAACAGCCCGGGGCGAGGGGCGCGCCCTTGTCGCCGGCGGTGGCGATGACCACGCCCCCCAGCGCGACGAGGGTGACCGCGAGCGTGGCCAGGGCGGCCTTGATCTCGCGCGGGCTCAGTTTGTAGAGCGGGGTGGTCTGCCGCTCGTAATGACCTTCCAGTGGCATGGACGGCAGTCAATCAGGCCGCCGACGGGCGCGCCATCGCCGCTCGGGCGAACGATCGCCGCCGATCTTTAGACACTCGTACGTAGAGGTGCGGCCGTCGCGGCGGCAGGGTTAGCGGCGTCCGAGAAGTGCTTACTGAGAAAGGGAGTCCCTCTTAATGGAATGGTTGAGCGAAGGCGCGAACTCATGGCAGATGACCGCCGCCACGCTGGTCGGGTTGATGAGCGTCCCCGGCCTGGTCGTGCTCTACGGCGGCGTGATGCAGAAACGCTGGTCGGTGAACTCGATGATGATGGCGTTCGTCGCCTTCGCGATCGTGTTGGTCCTCTGGGTCCTGGTCGGATTCAAGATGGGCTTCGGCGAGCCGGTCCACGCGATCAGCGACAGCGGGTTCTTCGGGAACTTCATCGGTAAGCCAGGGTCGATCCTGAACAGCAACGAACTGCTGAAACAGGCGCACATCCCGGAGCTGGCAGAAGAAGAATTCCTCTTCCCGCAATCGACGCTCGCCTACTTCCAGATCGTCTTCGCGGCAATCACGCCGATCCTGATGCTGGGCTCGGTGCTCGGGCGCTTCAACTTCAAGGCCTGGATCCCGTTCGTCGCTCTCTGGACCCTGCTCGTCTACACGGTCAACGCCTTCCTCATCTGGGGCGGCGGCTTCTTCGCCCAGCAGGGCGCAATCGACTACTCGGGCGGCTACGTGATCCACCTTGCCGCCGGGGTCTCCGGCTTCGTCGCCGCCGCGGTGATCGGGCCGCGCCTCCAGCGCGACCGCGAGGTCGACGCGCCGAACAACCTGGCGATGGTCGCCGTCGGCGCCGGTCTCCTCTGGATGGGATGGAACGGGTTCAACGGCGGTGACTGGTACAGCGCCGGAGAAGTCGCTTCCGCCTCGGTCCTCAACACCAACCTCTGCGTTGCGGTCGCCTTCCTCTGCTGGGTCGCCCTCGACTACGCCACCGGCCGCAAGCCGAGCCTGATCGGGTCCGTCAACGGCATGATCGTCGGCCTCGTCGCGATCACTCCCGGCGCCGGCTTCGTCAACGGCTGGGGAGCGATCATCATCGGCGTCCTTGCCGCGGCGATCGTCTACCTGGCGCTCAACTACCTGAGCCGCCTGCGGCCCTTCCGCAACGTCGACGACACCCTCGGGGTCGTCTACACGCACGGGTTCGCCGGCGTCGCCGGTGGTCTCCTGACCGGCATCTTCGCCAACAAGCTGATGGCCGGCGAACACGAAGGCCTGATCTCCGGCGGCGGGCTGCACCTGCTCGGCGTCCAGGCCTACACGGCTCTGTGGGTGATCGTCTTCTCGGCGATCGGCACCTTCATCCTGCTGAAGCTGGTCGGGCTCTTCGTGCCGCTGCGGATGACCGAGGCGGAAATGGAGACCGGCGACATCGCCGTCCACGGCCACGAGGTGTACCCGTCGGACGTGCCGTCCCTGGGCTACCCGGACGGTGTCCCGGCGGCCCAGCCCGCGGCCCGACCGGCTCCTGCCGGAGGCACCGCCTAAGGCAGGCGGACGAGTGCAGAGCGGAACCGCCCTCTCCCTCTCCTGGGGCGGTTCCGCTTCCTGCCTCGGCGCTCTAGCCTGGGATCACCCACTTCCTTCGGAGGAACCCGAATGTCACTGAAGATCATCGTTTCCTACGACGACACCGACATGGACCGGGACGCCCTGGCCCTCGGTCGCCTCTTGGCGCAGGCCGGCGGCGAGCTGGCGCTCGCCTACGTCCGCCACCAGTTCGGCGAATCGCTGGAGCAGCAGCAGGCCGAGGAGCTGCTGGCCCGGGGCGCCGCCTCGGTCGGGGCGCCGGAGATGCCCCAGCACGTGGTCCAGAACCCGGCGACCAGCGTCGGGCTGACCGAGCTGGCCGAGAAAGAGAAAGCCGACGTGATCGTCTTCGGCTCCGAATACCGGACCGCGGCGGGCTTGGTGAAGCCGGGGATCTCGGCCCACAAATTGCTGCTCGGCGGCCCCTCGGCGATCGCCGTCGCCCCGGCGCAGTTTCACTCCAGTCCGGTGGTCGCGGTCAGCACCGTCGCGGTGATCGACGAGGGCGATCCGAGCGCGCGTGCGACGGCGAACAGCCTCGCCGGGGCCTTGGGCGCCCAGTGCGCCGACTTCGGCACCGGCAAGCCCGACATCCTCGTCGTCGGCTCGCGGCCAGAGGCTCCTGACGGCCGGGTCGTGTTGAGCGCGCGGAGCGACTACGCGGTCGAGGATGCCCGCTACCCCGTGCTGGTGATTCCCCGCGGGGTCGCGATCGACTTCAGCGCCGCGCCGACCGCGGTGTAACGGGGTCTAGCGAGGGCGCTGCAGGACGACGATCACGGCTGCGACCTCCGGGTCGCGGCCGTCGATCCGCTCGCCGATGCTCTCGAGGTCGACCGGACGGGCGCCGTAGCTGGCGGCGAGGTCGGCGACGGTCCTCACCGCCGAGTCGGTCTCGATCACCAGCGCCGCCGGGCCGGCCCCGGCGCCGCGACTCTCCTGGGCGGCGCCGAGGACCCGCGCGGTCACGTCCTGCGAGGCGCGTTCGGCGTTGGCCCAGCCCTGGCCGAAGGAGAGCTCCGGATTGCTGAGCTCGGGGCCTTCCAGCACCCGCAGCTCGCTCTCTTCGGGATCCCATTTCCGGTCCCCCAGGAGGACGGTGCGGCGCGAGAGCCAGGGCTCGAGCACCGTCTGTCGCACCTCCTCGGCGCTGAGGTTGAAAGCGCGGGCGTGGCGCAGGCCGGCGCTGACTTCGACGTGGAAGGACATGGGGCGACGCTAGCGGTTCTCGGCCCGGAGATGGGATGATCCCGCGCCCATGCCGCCCGCCTTGCCCCTCGCCGTGGTCTTCGACAACGACGGCCTCCTGCTCGATACCGAGTCGGTATGGACCCGCGCCGAGGAAGACCTCTTCGAGCTCCGCGGCACCGACTTCACCCCGGCCGACAAGCTGGAGCTGGTCGGCAC
>DASTGL010000370.1:0-5891 GCA_035719145.1 Solirubrobacterales bacterium | reverse complement strand
CGGCCCTAACGCAAAGGACCGTAGCAGGATCATCCGGCGGTGAGGTCCCGCATCGCGCGCCCTCAGGCCAGACGCCTTCCCGGCCGATAACGATGAGGACGATGCTTCAGGGGCTGAGCTTCAACCGTTTCTTCCCGCGCTCGCTCCTGCTCGCGCTCGTGCTTGCCTCCTCGCTGCCGGCATTCGCGACTGCCGCGGCGCCGGCGGAGAAGAACCACGGGCCGTTGTCGCCGCTCCTGTCGAAGCTTGCCGATCCGGCGGTCGCGGAAGAATCGCCGGCGGCGCAGGACGAACTGCTGGGAGTGACCAGCGAAGGGCCCGGCTCGGTGATCCGGGACGGCGAGCGCGTGCAGGTCACCGTCCGCTTCGCCGCGGGCGCCGTCTCCGCCCTCCCGCAGCTTCGCGAAGCGGGCGCCGCAGTCGTCGGCGCCAGCCGCGACCAGCAGACCGTGACCCTGGCGGTCGCCCCGGACGACCTGGCGGCGGTTGCCTCGGTTCCCGGCGTGCGGGCGGTTTGGCAGGCGCGGCGGCCGGTCCTCTACGCGGCCGGATCGTGCGAAGGCGGCTCGGTGATCTCCGAGGGCCTCGGCCAGCTGCGGGTCGACCAGGCCCGCGAAGCCTTCGGCCTTCGCGGCACCGGGATCACGGTCGGCGTGCTCTCCGACTCCTACGACGCCGCCAGCGAAGCCGCCGCGGGCGGCCCGATCGCCACCCATGCGGCGCAGGACGTCGCCACCAACGACCTGCCGGGCCCGGCCAGCGGCTGCTCGGACCAGCAGCTGCCGGTCGACGTGCTCGCCGAGGGCGGTCCCGAAGGCGCCGACGAGGGGCGGGCGATGCTGCAGATCGTCCACGACCTCGCGCCGCACGCGCGGCTCGCCTTCGCCACCGCCTTCGAAAGCGAAGAATCCTTTGCTCAGAACATCGAACGCCTAGCCCGGCCGGTCGCCGCCGGGGGCGCCGGCGCGGATGTGATCGTCGACGACGTCGCCTGGTTCGAAGAGCCCTTCTTCCAGGACGGGCCGGTGGCCGCGGCGATCGACAAGGTGACCGCCGAAGGCGTCACCTACCTGTCGGCGGCCGGCAACGACAACCTCGTCGACAGCGGCGGCCACGACATCGCCTCCTGGGAAACGAGCTCCTTCCGCGATGCGGGCGGCTGCCCGGCAACGGTCCTGCTCCTCAGCGGCTTCAACGGCAAACACTGCCTCGACTTCGATCCCTCCGAAGAAGCCGACACCACCTTCGGGATCACCGTCGAAGCCGGCGAAACGCTGACCGTAGACCTGCAGTGGGGGGAACCCTGGTACGGCGTCAACACCGACCTCGACGCCTTCCTCCTCTCCGGCACCGGCAACATCCTGGCGCAATCGGTCGAAGACAACAGCGGGCCGAAAGGCACCCAGCGCCCGGTCGAGATCGTCCAGTGGACCAACTCGGCGGGCTCGTCGCGGACCGTCCAGCTGGCCGTCAACCGCTTCTCCGGCGGCGACCCACGGGTCAAGTTCATCCTGATGGAGAACGGCGGCGGCGTCACCGCCACCGAGTACCCGGCATCGAATGCCGGCGACGTGGTCGGGCCGTCGGTCTTCGGGCACGCCGGTTCCGCCAGCGCGGTCGCGGTCGCGGCCGTCCCCTTCAACAACAGCACTAGGCCGGAGCGCTACTCCTCGCGCGGTCCGGTCGTCCATCTCTTCGGCCCGGTGGAAGGGACGACGCCCGCTCCCGGCCTCGGGTCGCCGGAAACGATCGCCAAGCCCGACGTGGCCGCCACCGACTGCGGGGCGACCACCTTCTTCGCCTCCCTCTCCGCCGGCACCTGGCGCTTCTGCGGGACCTCGGCGGCGGCGCCCCACGCGGCCGCCGTCGCGGCGCTGCTGCGGCAGGCAAATCCGGCTCTCTCCCCGCAGGACTACGAGGAGGCGCTGACGAGCTCGGCAGCCTCGGTCGGGGCCTACGGCTCCACGGCTGTCGGCGGCGGGCTCGTCGACGCTTCGAGCGCCCTCGCCAGCCTGCCCGGGCCGGTGACGGGAGAAGACGGACCGAGCACGAGCGTGGCGCCGCTCGCCGCGACGGCGGGGCCGGCCCTCGCCACCGGCGGCTCGAGCGGGTCGACCTCGCCCGAGAGCGCCGCCCGTGCCGCTCCGCAGACCACCCTCCGCAAGCATCCGCGAAAGCTGGTCCGCACCCGCAGCAGGACGGTCCGGGCGGTCTTCGCCTTCGGCTCCGATCAAGCGGGGAGCGGGTTCCTCTGCCAGGTCGACGGTGGCCGCGTCCACTCCTGCGGCGAACGGCTCGTCCGCCGCTTTCGGCTGGGAGCGCACACGGTGGCGGTCAGGGCAGTCGACTCAGCCGGCGTCGCCGACGCGACTCCGGCCGTCTTCCGCTTCCGCGTCAAGCACGTCTCCTGAGCTGGGGCCCCGCGACTGGTGGCGCGCCACCCGGTGGCCGACGCCGAGCAGCGCCAGCAGAGCGACGACGCTGCCGAGGACGAGCGGGTCGGTCAGCGAGAGGCCTTCGAGCCTGGTCCCGAAGTAGACGGCGAGGGCGGTGATCGGCAGGTAGCCGAGCGCGGTCGTCCAGATGAAGCGCCAGGCCGGCACGCGGGCCGCCCCGGCCGCGTAGGAGACGATGCTGAAGGGAAGGATCGGGATCAGGCGCATCGCCAGCAGCAGCGGCGCCCCGCCGCGCTCGATCGCCCGCTCCGCCCGCTCGAAGCGGGCGGAGCCGAACCAGCGGTCGAGCAGTGGCCGCGCCACCCGGTGGCCGACCGCCCAGCAGATCAGCCCGGAGAGCACCCAGCCGATCATCATCAACACCAGCGCCGGGAGGAAGCCGTAGGCGAACCCCGCCGCGGCGTCGACGATCTCGGCCGGGTAGAAGACGACCGCGTGCAGGAGCGTGAGGGCGAGGATCAGAAGCGGCCCGGCGGCGCCGAGCCGGTCGATCTGGTGGCGAACCTCCGAGTTGTCGCCTTCGACCGCCGCCTTTGCCGCTTCCCGCAGTGGCTCGACCGCGATCACCAGCAGGGCCAGGAGCGCGATCCCCGCCAGGGTGATCGCGATCTCCGTCAGCGGCAGGCGGTTCTTCTCCACCCATCCAGGCTAGTTACTGGCAGAATAGAAAACGTACGATGAGTGTTCAGGAGAACTCATGGGGCGAGATGTGGGGGCGGAAAGGACTTCTGCTGAGTTGGATCCTGCTCGCGGCAGTGGGCGCCGCCCTCGTCGGCTGCGGTGGCTCGAGTGGCGAAGACGTGACCGCGGCAAAGGCGCGCCCCCCGGCTCCCTGTCGCTTCGGCGGGCGTGTCGCTCCTCACGTCCCCGATGCCCCGGTCATCTGGACGAGGGGGCCGCGACCTGCGATCGCCCTCACCTGCGAGCCGGACAAGGTCGATCTCGGCTCATCGATCGTCGGCTACCCGACAAAGCGGGGAGGATCCTGCGTCGCCTTCTACAGCGCACCGCTCGACGAAGTGTTCGGCGCGCAGTGCGAGCCCCGGGGGTCCAACTGGACGCATCTGTGCTCACGGCCTGGCTGCGTGCACTACTTCCAGCACGGAGCGAACTACACCACCCTGGTGGGCCCCGTTCCGGCCAGGGTCTCCGGGGTCTGGGCCAGCATCGACGGCAAGCAGGTGATCGAAGGCGTGATGCTGGCGACGGTGCACGGCAAGCTCATGCACGCGATCGGGGCCAAGGAACCGTTCGGCTTTTTCAGCGTCTACATCCCCCGCTGTCTGGAGCCGAGCGAAGTCCAGCTCCACATGGTGACCGGGGGCTCGAAGCAGATCGGGCTGGCCGACGAATGGGACGTCGAAGAGGCGAAGTGCCCGCCCAGGCATAGCGCCAACCCTTCTTAGGCACGAAGCCGCTCCGCCAGCCCTGAATGGCGGCCGCCGCTGTCGTCGCGGTGGACTGCTGAGGCGAGGACGGCGCGGTCGCCGACGAGGACGCAGCTGCTGCGGGCTCGGGTGATCGCGGTGTAGAGCAGCGGCCGGTTCAGCATCCGCGCGTGAGAGCGGTGGCAGACGGCGACCACCACCGGCACCTCGCATCCCTGCGCCTTGTGAACCGAGATCGCGTAGGCGAGGTTGAGATCGTCGGCGTCGCGGTAGGGAATCGTGCGCGAGCCGCCGTCGTCAGTTTCGACCGCGATCGTCTTCTTGTCGCGATCGTCGGCCTGCAGGAAGACGATCGACCCGTTCATCAGTTCCAGCTCATGGGAATTGCGCGTCTGGATCAGCCGGTCTCCGATCCGGAAGCGACCATGGAGGGCGGGTTCTCCGTCGGGATTGAGCTCTTCCTGCAGCCGTGCGTTCAGCTTGTCGATCCCGATCGGCCCCTTGTACATCGGTGCCAGTACTTGAACTTCGCGGACGGGATCGACGGCGAACTTTGACGGCGCCCGCTCGGCGACCACCTCGACCACCGTCTCCAGCGCCCGCTCCGGCGTAACTCGGTCGATGAAGAAGAAGTCCTGTTCCTGTTCATCCTCGGGCTCCAGGTGGGGGGGCTGGCCCTGGTTGATCTCATGGGCGGCGGTGGTGATCATCGACTTCGCTGCCTGGCGGAAGATCTGGGTCAGTCTCACCACCGGCACCGCACCGGAGTCGATCAGGTCCTCGAACGGCTTGCCGGCGCCGATCGGCGGCAGCTGGTCGGCGTCGCCGACGAAGACGACGTGGGTCGACTCGGCCAATCCGTCCAGCAGCATCTCGATCAGGTGCAGGTTCAGCATCGAGGACTCGTCGACTATCACGAGGTCGACCGGGAGAGGGTGACCGGCGTGGAACCCAGGGTCTTGCCCGGGAACCCATTCCAGCAAGCCGTGGATCGTCTTCGCCTCGTGCTCGGTCGTTTCCGCGAGCCGCCGAGCGGCCCTCCCGGTGGGGGCACAGAGCGCGATCGTCGCGTTCGCCGCTTCGGCCTCGGTCACGATCCCCTGCGTGCACCTGGTCTTCCCGACACCGGGTCCGCCGGTGAGGACCGAGATCCGAGACCCGAATGCCGCCCGTACCGCGGCCCATTGCTCATCGGTGAAATCCAGATCCTTCGGTGGTTCCTCGGCCGGCTCGTACCCGAGGTGGGGCGGTGCGGCGGCACGCCTCAGGAGCGTCTCCGCGACCATTTGCTCCCGCTCCAGCGTCCCTTTGCGATACACGCGCCCCTCGTCGTCGACGAGACCACGCGACCGCGTGAGCACATCCGGATCGGCCGGGAGCCCGGTGAGCCTGCCGGTCCTCTCGGCCAGATCGCCGAGCGGCAGAAAGCTGTTGCCTTGCTGCTCGGCCTCTTTCAGCGCGTAGACGGCGGCGGCCTGCGCGCGCTCGTCGGACTCAGGTGCCATGTCGACGCCGAGGGCGATCTTGTCGGCCCGGGCGAAGCCGACCCCCGAGACCTCGGTCAGGCGGTAGGGGTTCTGGTGGAGGATCGCGAGCGCCTCACCTTCGAAGCGGTCGTGGATCGCGACCGCCAGATGGGCGAGGCCATGGGGGGCGAGCTGCACATGGAGGTCACGGACAGCGCGGCTTTCGTGCCAGTACTCGGCCGCCTCTGCCGCCTGGTCCGGGCTCACCCCGCGAAGCGAGCCGAGCACCTCCTCGGGGTCTGCCGCGATTGCCCGCAGAACTCCCTCTCCATGCGCCTCCATCAGCTGCTCGGCACGTGCCTGGCCGATGTGGGGCAGCGTCGTCAGGTAGGCGATCTGCCCCTCGCGATCGGAGGGATCGACAGGGGCCGCACCTTGGGCGCGCAACTGGCGCCCGTATTTCGAGTGTTCGTCCCACTCGCCGGCAACCTCGGCTCGGTCCCCGGTGTCGAGGTGCCCGACAGGGCCGACCACCGCAAATCGTTCATCGGACTCGGTCTCCCGCACCCATAGAACGGCGA
>DASTGL010000369.1:0-3937 GCA_035719145.1 Solirubrobacterales bacterium | reverse complement strand
CATCTCGTCGGCTATGAAGTGACCGCAGCCGTCTACTTTCTCGACCGTCATCTGGTCGGCGTGGCGCTCGTAGCCGGCTAGGAGGTTGTGGTTGAGGGCGGCGTCGCCGGTGCCGAACAAGAGCTTCGTCGGGACCTCGAGATGGGCCTTGGCGTAGCGGCCGCGGGCGATCTCGGGGACCTCACGGAGGTTGAAGACGCGGTACATCTGGACCGCGGCGCGGGCGCGGGCCGGCTGTTCGAAGGTGTCGGAGAAGGCGTGGAGGGTCTGTTGGTCCCAAGCCTCTTTGCGCACCGCGGCGCCGGCCAGGACTTTTGGGACGAACTTGCCGCTGCGGTGGAGCTGGTAGCCGATCCCGGGGCTGAGGATCAGCCACTGGTACCAGAAGCGCCAGAGGTGCGGCGCCATCGCCCGCAGGCTGGTCCAGGGCGGCAGGATGTTGAGCGAGAGGTAGCGCTCGAAGCGCCGCGGCTCCCGCAGGCAGAGCAGGAATCCGATCCAGCCGCCCCAGTCGTGGCCGACCAGCTTCACCCGCTCGAGCCCGAGCTCGTCGAGGACGGCGAGGACGTCGTCGGCCAGGTTCTCCTTCTCGTAGCCGTCCTTCGGCGCCTCCGACCAGCCGAACCCGCGCAGGTCGAGCGCGATCACCCGGTGGCGATCGGCCAGCGCCGGCATCAGGTGCCGCCACTCGTACCAGTGCTGCGGCCAGCCATGCAGGCAGAGGACGACATCATCGCCCGAGCCGGCTTCGGCGTAGTGGAACTCGACCCCCCGCGCCCGCACCCAATGGTGCGTGACCCCCTCGACCTGCGGCAGCTCGCTCACACCCACCACCCTAGGCGAACCGCATCAGATTTTGGCTCTATAACGACCACAATTTGATGCAGTTCGGCGGGGGTGGGGGTGCGGCGACCGGGCGTGCGGGCGCGGCGACCGGCTGCGCGCCGGGTTCCGCGCCGGTCGCCCGCCCCTTTTCCGCTCAGTGCAGCGCGGCCGCCGCTGCCTGGCGGAAGTCGTTGAGGACCTCCTCCATCGCCCCGACCTCGCAGGGGACGCCTTCCGGCCAGGGCTTGTCCGGATGCTCCTGCAGCGTCTTCAGGCCGTTGCCGCTGATCACCGCGACGACGACCTCGTCGGGCCCGAGCTTGCCTTCCTGGGCGAGCTTCGCGGTCGAGGCGATCGTGGTACCGCCGGCCGGCTCGGTGAGGATGCCCTCGGTCTGGCCGAGCAAGTCGATCGCGCCCCAGATCTCCTCGTCGGAGACCGCTGCCGCCGAGCCGCCGCGACTGCGGACCGCGTCGACGACGAGGTTGCCGTCGCCGGGGGCGCCGATCGCCAGCGAGTGCGCCGCCGTCTCCGGGGTCTGGGTGACGATCTCGCCGCCGCCGGTGATCGCGGTCGCGATCGGCGAGCAGCCCGACGCCTGGGCGATGTTGATCTTCGTCTCCGCGGTCTCCGCCAAGCCGACTTTCTCCAGCTCGACGAGCCCCTTGTGGACGCGCGAGGAGAGGGTGCCGCCGGCGGCCGGGATCACGAAGTGGTCGGGGGACTTCCAGTCGAGCTCCTCGACGACCTCGAAGCCCATCGTCTTCGCCCCCTCGGCGTAGAACGGCCGCAGGGTGATGTTGGCGAACTCCATCCCGGTCGCCAGCGCCAGCTCGCGGCAGGCGCGGTTGGCGCCGTCGTAGTTGGCGTCGAGCTGGACCACCTGGGCGCCCATCGCCCGGCAGGCCTTCGCCTTGCCCTTCTCCATGTTGCCCGGGTAGAAGATGTAGGGACGGGCGCCGGCCTGCGCCGCCAGCGCCGCGACCGCGGTGCCGACGTTGCCGGTGGAGACGCAGCCGACCTCGTCCTTGCCCAGCTCCAGCAGGCGGGCGATCGCCATCCCGACGACCCGGTCCTTATAGGAGAGCGAGGGCCGGTTGGTTGAGTCGTCCTTCAGGTAGAGGTTGCTGAGCCCGAGCTCGGCGCCGAGCCGCTCGGCGTGGATCAGCGGCGTTTTGCCGGCGAACTGGGCGACCCGCTGCTGGGCGCGGCGGTTAAGGATCGGCAGCAGCTCCTCGAAGCGCCAGATGTTCCAGGGGCGCTCGGCGAGACCGCGCTCGGCGATCCGCTCCTTGGCGAGGTCGTAGTCGTAATCGACGTCGAGCCCTTCGCCGCAGGCCGGGCACTTGAAGGCTTTGTCGAGGAGCGGGGTCCGGTAGCCGCAGTCGCGGCAGGTGAGTTCGGTGGCACAGGAGCGGGTCCGGAGCCCGTAAGGCTCGGTGAGATGCGGATCGACCGCGTCACTCATGACTCCTCCTTTGCCGCCGATCCCTCGGCGCTAGTCCAATTGGAAGCAGGGATATAACACATGGATAGCTGCTGCTCAACACTTTCTGCGTAAAACTGCCGTGATCTGCTGCTCATCGGGTGCCGGGTCCCTGACAGCAAGGTAGCGGAACCGGCAGCGCATGCAAGCGTGCGGAGCGGTATTGTCTGTAGAGCTTCTGTCAGCAAATGCAGATCATTCGCAGCCGATGACCCCGCAAGAGCGCTTCGCCGTCAACCTCCGCCGCATCCGCGCCGCCGCCGGCGTCTCCCAGGAGGAGCTCGGCAACCTCTGCGATCTGCACCGCACCGAGGTCTCGCTGCTCGAGCGCGCCGGCCGCGAGCCACGCCTGGCGACGATCGTCAAGCTCGCCGGGGCGCTGAAAACGACGCCCGCGGAACTCTGCGAGGGCATCTCCTACGTGCCCAAATCCCACCGCTTCGACGTCAAGAAACCGCCGAAGCAATAGACACCGCGCCTATCCCTTTCGGGCATGCCAGGAGGGGCGGGTGCCACCCCAATAGGCCCCGCCCCTCAAACGCGATCTGGAAATTGATGAAGGGAGGCGGGGCGACGTCGGCCGTGCCGACGTGACCCAGGATCCGTCATGACGATTTAGATCCTGGCTCAGGATTTGGTCCTCCTTTGCCACCCCAAGGCGGTTTCCCTAATCCGAGGGCCCCGCCTCCTTCACCGGTTGATCGCCCGGCAGGGCCATTCATAACACAGCGCCGGTAAAGCAGTCAAGGGTGTTTGCACAATGGAGCGAACTTTTGTCTAGACAGCGTGCCTGTTAAAGCGCAGCTGCCTCAACCGGTATCTCCGCGGCCTCCGGCCAGACCTCCAGAGTCTCCAGCGAGTCCTCCACCCCGAGGGCGACGAGCAGCTCCTCGGCGGTGTGCGGAGCGAACGGCAGCAGCGTCCGGGCGAGCAGCGCCAGGGCCGCGAGCTGGGCCTCGGCGTCAGCTCGGTCGAGCGCTCCGCGGCGCTGGAGCACCCGCTTCTCGAAGTCCTGGATCCGCTCGAAGAGGCGGGTGATGTTGCGGACCGACTTGTGCATCTGCAGCTCGGCGGTGTCCTCGGTGATCCGCGAGAGCCCGTTCTCGCACCATTTGCGCAGGCGGTCGCGCATGTGCTCGGTGTCGGCCGCCGCCGCGGCGTCGTGCTCGAGCCCCTCCAGGGCGGCGACCCGCTCGTGGGTGTAGTTCCAGAGGTTGCGGAGGAAGCGGCTGGCGAACTTCACCGCGCCCTCGCTCCAGTTCAGCGTCTTCGCCGGCCCGGCGGCGTAGAGGACCGCCAGCCGCACCGTGTCGGCGCCGTGCTGGGCGACCAGCTCGTCGGGGTTGACGACGTTGCCGAGGTGCTTGCTCATCTTGCGGCCGTCGGCGATCACCATCTCGTGGAAGAGGACGCCGGCGAACGGCTCGCCATCGACCATGTAGTCGAGCTCGCCGTGATCGCGCAGCGCCTTGGTGACGATCCGCTGGTCGAAGACGAACCCGCCGCTGTCGCCGCCGGCGACCAGACGCTCGGCCGGCAGCCACTCGCGCAGGTCGGGGTGGGTGAACATCTGCTCCGCGCGGGCCTCCGGGGGCACCGCCGCCGGGACCCAGAGGAAGAGTGCGT
>DASTGL010000368.1:0-3087 GCA_035719145.1 Solirubrobacterales bacterium | reverse complement strand
TCTGTCGTCATCGTCAACTGGAACGGCCGTCAGTGGCTGGACCGGTGCCTGGGCGCCCTCGATCGCCAGCGCGACAACGATATTGAAATCGTCCTCGTCGACAACGGCTCCAGCGACGACTCGGTGGAGCTGGCGCGGCGGGAGCTGGCGACGGTGCGGGTGGTCGAGCTGGGGGAAAACCTCGGCTTCGGGCGGGCGATCGACCGCGCCGTGGCCGAGACGCCGGGGGACCCGCTGATCCTGCTCAACAACGACGCAGTGCCGGAGCCGCGCTTCGTCGAGGCGCTGTTGGACGGGCTCGGCGAGGGCGTGGACTCGGTCGCCGGTCTGCTGCTACAGGAACGCTCGCCGAAGCTGATCGACTCCGCCGGGGTCGTGGCCGACGCGACGCTGATGGGGTTCGACTACCTGCACGGGGAGCCGGCCGAGGCCGCCGCCACGGCCGCGCCGCCGCTCGGCCCGACCGGCGGCGCCGCCCTCTACCGGCGCGAGGCCTTCGAGGCGGTCGGTGGCTTCGACCAGCGGATCTTCCTCTACTACGAGGACCTCGACCTGGCGCTGCGGCTCGCCGCCCACGGCGGCCGCTGCCGGCTGGCCCCCGGGGCGCGGGCCCTGCACGCCTACTCGGCCAGCCTCGGCGCCGCCAGCGCCGGCAAGTACGCCCGCACCGGCTGGAGCCGCGGCTACATGCTGCGCCGCTACGGCGTCATGGGTAGCCCCGCCCGGGCATTGCGGGCGCTCGCCTGCGAGAGCGCCCTCTGCGCCGGCCAGCTGCTCCGGGACCGCACCGCCGCCGGCCTGCGGGGCCGCCTGCGCGGCTGGCGCGACGCCTCAGGCCTCGAGCGCCGCGACGCCAGCGGCGCACCCCTGCTCGACCTCAGCGCCCGCGAAGCCCTAGCCCTGCGGCGCCAGCGCCGCGGCTGAGCCAAGGTTCCAGAAACTTCACGAACAGGCGCAGCAATTTTTTGATTCTGCGCGCTTCTTGTAACAGCCAAAACATTACGTTATTCTCATGGTGGTGATGGCGCCAAGAGAGAAGTGGACCGACGAGCGACTCGACGACCTCAACAAGAAGGTCGACGACGGCTTCGCCCGCCTTGACGTCGATATTCGCGACCTTCGCCAAGAGGTGAAAGCGCAGGGGGATGGGCTACGTGCAGAGATGAAGGCGCAAGGGGAGAGCCTGCGAGCAGAGATGAAGGCGCAGGGCGCTGAACTGCGAACGGAGATGAAGGCGCAGGCGGAAGGGCTGCGTGCGGAAGGCAAAGCCGAAGGGGCAAGCCTGCGGAGCGAGATGAACGAACTGCGGCGGGAGATGAATGAGCGCTTCGACTCGGCCAACCGGACCCTCGTCGGCGCCGTCGCCGTGATCGTCGCCGCCATCATCGGCAGCAACGCGTTCTGACGCTAGTCGCCGGCAACCAGCCGGGCGCGGAGGCGACGCAGGGCTCCCTGCCAGCCGCTCCGCAGGCGCACGACCTCGTTGGCGAGCTCCTCGTTCTCGCGGCTGAGCCGCTCGCGCTCGGCGCTCACCTCGTCGAGCGCCGCCTGGACCCCCTGCAGGTGCTCGAGGGCCGTCTGCGTCTCAGCCAGCTGCGTCGCCAGCGCTTCTCGTTCCGCGTGCAGGCGGGCGATGCCGCGGGCGGCCGGTACCCGGCCCCGCCTTGGGGCCTCCGTGCGGCCACTGGCGAGGGCGCGCAGCTCGGCGGCCAGCTCGGCGTTCACCCGCAGCAGCTCCTCGACCTCTGCGCGCTCCTCCATCTCCCCTCCCTGCCCCGGCGTCAACTCTGGACCGTCCACTCTCCCGCCCCCAGCCGGCGCCAGTCGCGCCCTTCCTCCCAGCTGCGGGCGTGCAGGCGCTGGTCGGAGCTGCGCAAGTTCGAGTCGGGGTGGACGCGGTACCTGACGAGGCGCTCGGGAATGACCGCACCGTACTCCCCGCGTTCGCGCAGGCTGCGGTAGGTCAGCCAGTCCCCCTGGATCGACTGCTGCTCGGGAAAGGCGTCGGGAAGCTCGTCGAAGACCCGGCGCCGGACGAGCGCCGCGGTGTCGCCGTCCCAGTTCTCCTCCTCGCTACTGAGGACGCGGTTCCCCAGCGGCGCGTAGCCGCCGCCCCCCAGCTCGTTCCCCTCCGGGTCGACGTAGCGCAGCCAGCAGGTGACGTAGGCGAGCTCGGGCCGGTCGCGGAACATCGCCAGGGCGCGAGCGACGAACTCCGGTTCGAGGGCGTTGTCGGCGTCGAACATCATCACGTAGTCGCAGGCCGCCAGCCGGATGCCGAGCCGGCGGGCCATCATGTCGCCGCGCTGCAGCTGGGTGACGACGCGCACCCGCGGATCTTCGGCAAGCCGGTCGAGGACCGCGTCCTCGGGCTCGAAGGACCCGTCGTTGACGACAAGGATGTCGAGGTTGGGGTGGGTCTGGGCGAGCAAGGAGCCCACCGCCTCCTCGACGTAGCGGTGGGCGCGGTGGTAGGGGATGACCGCGGTCACGGCGGCGTCCTCCATCCCGACCCCGTGGGTCGCCGCGCCGCTCCCGGGGCTCGGCTCGCGGAGGGTCTCGTAGGCGTCGAGGAAGCGAGCCGGATCGGTGAAGCGACGAAACGCCGAGAAGACCTCGCCAGAGGCGCGGACCCGCTCGACCTCCTGGCGGTCCTCGAGCAGCCGCGCCAGCGACCGCCCGAGCGCGGGGGCCCCGACGTCGTCGGCCAGCCAACCGCCCCCATCGCCGACGAACTCGACCAGGGCCCCGACGGGAGCGGCGAGGACCGGCAGCCCCGCCCGCATCGCCTCCAGGGCGACCTCTGGGCAGAGGGCGAAGTTCGCGGGGACGACGAGGAGATGGTGCGCGCCGAAGTGTCCTCGCAGCTCGTCGCCGGGCACCGCCTCCTCGATCCGCACCCGTGGGTCGCCTTCGCACATCCGTTCGATCGTCAGCCGCACCGACTGGTCGAGGGCGGCGGTCTCGGTGTCGGGCCCGATCAACGTCAGCTCCCAGTCGTCGCCGGGCAGGCGCAGGCAGGCGTCGACCAGGTCCATCGCGCCCTCGATCCGCTGCAGCCTGCCGGCGTAGAGGACCCGCAGCGGG
>DASTGL010000367.1:0-11112 GCA_035719145.1 Solirubrobacterales bacterium | reverse complement strand
GCCGAGCGCGCCGGCAGCGGCCGGGCGCGCCACTTCGTGATGTCGGGCGGGATCTTCGACGCCGAGGAGATGGAGCGCTGGGGCGTCGTCAACCTGATCTTCGAGGACCACGACTTCGACGCGGCGGCGCGCAAGCTGGCGCAGGAGCTTGCCGAAGGCCCGACGAAGGCGCACGCGATGACCAAGCACATCCTCCGCCGCTTCCGCGAAGGCGGGATCCCGGCCGCTGACGAGGCGGTGCGGACCGACGCCGGCGCGCTGTTCGCGACCGAGGACCTGCGCAACGCCGTCCAGACCTTCCTCGAGCACGGCGGCCCCGGCCACGCCGAGTTCCACGGCCGCTGATCGACGGTTAGGCTGGGCCGATGACCGACTTCGACCTGATCGCGAAAGGGATGAGCCAGGCGGTGCCGTTCGTCGGCCACCTCAACCTGGAGATCATCGAGATCAGCGAGGGCGAGGCGACCGTCGTCATGCCCGAGCGCCCCGAGCTGCTGAACCACGTCGGCTCCCAGCACGCCGGCGCCCTCTTCACCGCCGCCGAGACGGCATCGGGTGCGGCCTTCGTCGGCGCCTTCGCCGAGCGCATGGGCGAGCTGACCCCGCTCGCCCGCAGCGCCGAGATCTCCTACGACAAAGTCGCCAAGGGCCCGATCACCGCCAAGGCGAAGCTCGGCATCGCCGCCGCCAAGGCGCACGAGACCCTCGACGCCGACGGCAAAGTCGAGTTCCCCTGCGAGGTCGAGCTGACCGACGGCGACGGCGCCGTGGTGGCCGCCGCCAACGTGCGCTGGCACGTGCGGCTCAAACGGTAAGTCGTTCGGCCGGCAGCCGCCGCGTCGACCAGAAGGACGCCAGCACCAGCAGGGCGGCGACGAGGAAGGCGAGCTTCAGCGCTTCCAGCTGCGCGTCTTCGTAGTGGGAGACGAGCGCGTCGGTCGTCCGCGGCGCGAGGCGTTCGGCCTCGGCCGCTTCCCGCACTTCGTCGGAGGCGACGAAGCTGCCGCCGGCGCTCAGCTGCACCTCGATCTGCTGTTCGACCCGGTCGGAGATCTGCGGGTCGTCGGCGACGTTGCCGGTGAAGGCGGTGACGAGGCCGGTGATCACGATCGCCCCGAGCAGCGCCGTCCCCAGCGAGGAGCCGAGCTGCTGGGCGGTGTTCTGCAGGCCACCGGCTTCGCTGCGCTGCTCGTCGCCGATCGCCGACTGGACGACGTTGCCGAGCTGGGAGACGACCAGGCCCATCCCGACCCCCAGCACCCCCATCGCGAAGAGGAAGGGGGCGTTGTCGAGTTCGGGTTCGATCGTGCCCAGCAGCAGCAGGGCGGAGACGAAGACGAGGGCGAGGCCGGTGCGCACCAGCGGCCTCGGCGCGAACCGCGTCGCCAGCCGCGAGCCGACGATCGCGCTGAAGAAGAGGCCGGCTGAGGTGGGCAGCATGCGGATCCCGGTTTCCAGCGCGTCGAGGCCCTGGACGATCTGCAGGAACAGCGGGATCGTGAAGAAGATCCCCATCAGGACGAGGTTCTGGGCGAGGAACATCGAGACGCCGCCGCGCAGCGAGGGGATCTTCAGCAGGTCGAGGTGGAGCAGCGGTTCTTCGCCGCGGGTCTCGCGCCGGCGCTCCCAGCTGACGAAGGCGGCGAGGAGAACCCCACCGGCGGCGATCACGAACGGGGTCAGCGAGAAGCCGAACGGGGTGATCGGGGAGTTGCTCGGCCGCAGCCAGCCCCAGTTGCTTGCCTGCAGGACCCCGAAGACGAGGACGGCGAGGCCGGACGCGGAGAGGACGCTGCCGACCCAGTCGAGGGTCGGCTTGCCCGGCGCCCGCTCGGGCTCGGCCATCAGCCGGGTCCCGGCGAGGATCCCGATCGCGACCACGACCTCGCCGATGAAGACGAGCCGCCAGGTGAAGTCGGTGGTGACCCAGCCGCCGAGGATCGGGCCGACGGCGATCCCGGCGCCGGCGACGCCGCCGAGCACCCCGTAGGCAACGGCGCGGTCGCGGTCGCGGTAGGTGCCGGCGACGAGGGCGACGAGGGCGGGGAGGACGAGGGCGGCGCCGATCCCCTCGAGGATCGACCAGCCGAACATCAGCGAAGGGACGCTCCACGAGGCGGCGGTCAGCCCGGAGCCGATCCCGTAGATGACGAGGCCGATGGCGAAGACGCGGCGGCGGCCGAAGATGTCGCCGAGCTTGCCGCCGGTCAGCATCAGCCCCGCCATCACCAGTGCGTAGAGGGCGATCACCGCCTGGATCGTCGTCACCGTGGTGTCGAAGTCTTCGACCAGCTGGCTGATCGCGACGTTCATCACCGCCTGGTCGAGGACCATCAGGAACTGCGCCGCGGAGAGGACGCCGAGAACGGCCCACTTGGTCATCGCCGCCAGCCTATGCGCAAAGTGCGTTTAGGGTAGAAGCAATGGACGCGACCGCTACCGCGCCGGCACCCGCGTCGAGTACGTCGCCGCCGCGGGCGAAGCTGGTCCTGGCGGCGCTGATCTCCGTCGCCGCGGTCGCCAACCTCAACCTCGCGGTCGCCAACGTCGCCCTGCCGGACATCGGCAAGGCCTTCGACGCCAGCCAGACCGGGCTCGACCTCGTCGCCGTCGGCTACTCGCTCGGGCTCGCCGCCTCGGTCCTCTACCTCGGCGCGCTCGGCGACGCCCACGGGCGTAAGCAGATGCTGCTGGGCGGGACGGCGCTGGCGATCCCGGCCTCGCTCCTCGCCGGCTTCGCGCCCACGATCGGCGTCCTCTTCGCCGCCCGCCTGCTCGGCGGCCTCGCCGCGGGGATGGCCTTCCCGACTACGCTGGCGTTGATCACCGCGCTCTGGAGCGGGCCGGAGCGGACCAAAGCGATCGCCCTCTGGTCGGCGCTCGGGGGAGGGATCTCGGCGCTCGGCCCGCTTGTCTCCGGCGCCCTGCTGACCCAGTTCGCCTGGGAATCGGTCTTCTTCGTCACCCTGCCGCTGGCGGCGCTCGCCCTTTATCTCGCCTGGCGCTTCGTCCCCGCCCACGTCAACGAGACCTCCGGCCCGGTCGACAACCTCGGCGGCATCCTCTCGGTGGTGATGGTCGCCGCCCTCGTCCTGGCGATCAACTTCGCCCCGGTGCCGGGGGCGAAGGCCGCGGCGGCCGGGCTCGGCGTCGTCGCCATCGCCGCGGTCGTCGCCTTTGTGCTGCGGCAGCGGCGTACGGCGACGCCTCTCTACGACCTCGAGGTCGCGCGGCGGCGGATCTTCTGGGTGGCGGCCTGCGCCGGGATCATCGTCTTCGGCTCGCTGATGGCGGCGATGTTCATCGGCCAGCAGTACCTGCAGAACGTGTTGGAGTACTCGACCCTCGACGCCGGGCTGGCGATCCTGCCGGGGGCGATCGGGATGGTGATCGTCGCGCCGCGCTCGGCGCATCTGGTCGAGACCCGCGGCGCCCGCTTCACCCTCCTGCTCGGCTACGCCTTCTGCCTCGCGGGCTTCCTGACGATGCTGCTGCTCTGGGACGAGAACGCGCAGTACTGGCATATCGGCCTCGGCTACCTCCTGATCGGGATCGGGGTCGGCTTCGCCGGCACCCCGGCCTCGCGCTCGCTGACGACGTCGGTGCCGGTGCGGCGGGCGGGGATGGCCTCGGTGACGGCGGACCTGCAGCGCGACCTGGGCGGGGCGATCATGCAGTCGATCCTCGGCGCCCTGCTTACGGCGGGCTACGCGGCGGCCGCAACCGCAGCGGTCGCCTCAGCCCCCCATGACGTCACCACCAGCGTCGAAAGCGAGCTGACCAAATCGTTCTCGAGTGCCGCCGCCGTGGCCGAACAGCACCCCCGCTACGCCGAATCGATCGTCGAAGGCGCCCGCGGCGCCTTCCTCCATGGCGACTCCTGGGCCTACGTAGCGGGCATCGTCGCCATCCTCCTCGGCGCCCTCCTCGTCGCGACCCGCTTCCCCGGCAGGGAGGACGAGCAGAAGCTCCTCGCCGCCTACGCCTCAGAGGATGGGACCGCGCCAACCGGGTAGCTGGATCCTGCAAACCCGATCGAAGGAGCGAGCATGGCAACGAGGAACGGCAGCGCGGAGTGGAGGGGCGACCTCAAAGGCGGCAGCGGCACCGTCAAGGTCGGCGACGGCGTCTTCGAGGGCAACTACTCCTTCAGCTCCCGCTTCGAGGAGGGCGCGGGCACCAACCCCGAGGAGCTGATCGCCGCCGCCCACGCCGGCTGCTTCGCGATGGCCCTCAGCCTGATCCTCACCGAAGCCGACCATCCACCTGAGACGATCAAAGCCGAGGCGCGGGTCCACCTCCGGATCGTCGACGAGCTGCCGACCATCGCCAAGATCGACCTCGACGTCACGGGCTCCGTCCCCGGCATAAACGAGGAGGCCTTCAACTCCTACGCCGAGAAAGCCAAGGACGGCTGCGTCGTCTCCCGCGCCTTGGCCGGCGTGCCGGAGATCACCATCAGCGCCCGACTCGCCTGAAACCGGCCCGCATCCTTTAATCTCGACCCTCGCCGGCCCCAACCGGCCTCTCGCGCCCGTAGCTCAGCTGGATAGAGCGTCGGTCTACGAAACCGAAGGTCACAGGTTCAAATCCTGTCGGGCGCGCTCTACTTTGCCCCGGATACGGTGCCTACACGCGAGGCTCTATGACCACAAGTGTCCCCGCGTGGGCGTGTCCTAGGCGACAACGGTCAGACTCTTCGAGGAGCCTGGGAGAACTCCAGGGATGGCGGCTTTATCTCGGGCGGCCTGCCTGCAAACCGTTGCTCTGAGCCCAGGCGCCCCGGGTCGCGATTACTCTTTGACGCTATGGCAATGACGGAAGAGGCTCTGATTGAGGAGGCCGGGCGCCGGTTATCTGCGGCTGCTCCGGAGGCGGATGTCATTCTCTTCGGCTCACGGGCCAGGGGCGAGTCTCGGCCGGATAGCGATCTGGATCTGCTCGTCATCGAGCCCGACTTCAACCGGCGCGGCGATGAGTACGGGCGGCTTCGCAAGGAGCTACGCGGCCTAGATGTGGCGATTGACCTCGTGATCTATCGCAAGCGGGAGGCCGAGCAGTGGGGCAGTGTGCCGGGCAGCTTCCTTCATCGGGCTCTCGGGGAAGGCCGTGTCCTCGCCGGAGCCTGATCTCTCTGAGACTTCCCGAATCCTTCTCAAGAAGGCGGAGGAAGATGCAACCGCTGTCCGCGAGTTTGCGGGCAATTCGGAGATCGGCGACAGCATTATCGGCTTCCATGCCCAGCAGGCGGTTGAGAAGTGGCTGAAGGCCGTCACCGCGGCGAGCGGCCTCCGCCACAGCACCATCCACGACATCGACCGCTTGATCGAAATTGTCGAGGCGACCGGGGTCGAGGTGCCGCTGGATCGAGACCGGCTTGCGGTGCTGACCCAATACGCCGTTCCGTTTCGCTACGACGAACTCCTTGACGCGGAGTCGCTTGAGCGCGAGGTTCTAGTCGCTCTGGTTGACGAAGTGGCGGCGTGGGTTGCCGGCCAGATTGGTTCGGGCGCGTAGTCCAGGTCGCATCGCAGCTCAAAAGCCACACCGGCCTGCGCCTCACTTTCGTCCTACGAAACCGAAGGTCACGGGTTCAAATCCTGTCAAGCGCGTTCCGCTTGGACTGATTGTCTGCGATGAACAATCGTCGGCCGATGCGGCGCGAGGCAGCGTATTGATGCCAGGCCCATCGCAAACCTTTTTTGTTCTGAACGGGTCTCCCTATTGAGCCATGTTGGTGCGAGGGATCAGAAAATAGGAAGGAGTCGGCATGGACTGGCTGAAGGCGATTGTTCTGGCAGCCTTAGCGCTGGGAGTGCTGGTTGCGGTTGGGGGGTCGGCTCAGGCAACCACCCTCTGCGAAGAAAACGTGAACCCTTGTCCGCTGGAACAGAGATATCCGGTGAACGAAACGATTCTGGCCGGCAAGACGGGTGGCGGCGCGATGGGCTACGTAGCGACCACTATGGGGATCACGAGGTTCAGCGGGGAATGTCAGGAAACCTCGATTTCGTGGAGCACGACGGAAAATCGAGGCGTAGGCGCAGTTCTCTTCGGAAACGTCAGCGCGATGCTCTATGGGAAATGCAAAAACGGCGGCATATCCCCCTGCGAAAAAGTTACGGCCGAAAATCTTCCTTATAACGCTGAACTGGTGCCCACCGTGGGAGGCAACGGAAATGCGCCCTTGGTCAACGGCAAAGCGGGCGTGAGAAAACTGAAGTTCGAAAAATGCGGGCCGACTCTCGTCAATTGCACCTACGAACCAGGAGAAATCCCCCTCGTCCTGAAAGGCGGCAGCCCCGCAACGATCTCCGTGGTCTGGTCGATCAAATCGGAAGGCGGAAATCCCTCTTGTGGCGAAAAAATCGAAATGGTCGGCGGCTATACGGTGGCTGCCCCGAAAACTCCAATTTGGGTCGAGAGCAGTCCCTGAAACCGACGAAGGCCACGACCGCGCCACCAACCGTCCGATGCTGGTCGGCGCTAAGCCCTGAGCCGGACCGGCAGGGATTTCAGCTGGTTGAGGAAGCCGGACTCGACGTAGATCGGCGCTCCCGCGATCTCCGTGTGCGGGTAGCGGGCGAGGGTCTCCTCTAGAAGGATTTTGAGCTCAAGGCGCGCGAGGGCGGTGCCGAGGCAGAAGTGGCGGCCGCCGGCGCCGAAGGCTTGGTGCTCGGGGTTGCGGAGGACGTCGAAGCGGTCGGGGTCCTCGTAGCGGCTCTCGTCGCGGTTGGAGGAGGCGTACCACATGACCACCTTGTCGCCCTCTTTGATCTCCCGGCCGTTCAGCTCGGTGTCCTCGGTGGCGGTGCGGCGGAAGTGGGCGAAGGCGGGGAACATCCGCAGCGCCTCCTCGACCGCGCCGGGGATCAGGGACGGGTCCTCGAGGAGCAGCTGCCGCTGGTCGGGGTTTTCCATCAGCGCCCGCATCGCGCTCGAGTAGGTCGCCTTGGTGCTGTCGTTGCCGGCGGCGACGAGGAGGAAGAAGCCCATCACGATCTCGTGCTCCTCCAGCCGCTGTCCTTCGACCTCGGCGTGGACGAGGACGCTGGTCAGGTCGTCGGTCGGGTTCTCGCGACGCTCGGCGATCATCGCGCTGCAGCGGGTGAAGACCTGCTGGATCGCCTCCTGGATCGTCGCTTCGACGCTGGAGACGTCGGGGCTGTAGTCGGGGTCGTTAGCGGCCAGCGCCATGTTCATCAGCTCGGCCCAGGCGGCATCGTCCTCCTCGGGGATGCCCATGAAGCTGCCGATCACCCGCGAGACCGCCGGCTGCGCCACCTCGGTGACCAGGTCGCAGCTGTCGCGCCCCTCGATCCGGTCGAGCACACGGACGACGATCTTGCGGATCTCGTCCTCGTGGTCGGCGATCCGCTTCGGCGTGAAGCCGGCCTGGAAGAGCGCCTTGATGCGGTCGTGCTTGGGCGGGTCCATGCCGATGAACATCGCCCGCGCCAGGTCGAGCGGGAAGACCTCGTCGATGACGACGACGCCGCCGCGTTCGGAGGAGTAGGTCTGCCAGTCGCGGCTGACGGCGTGGACGTCATCGGCCGTGGTCACCGACCAGAAGCCCTTGGCCTGCGGCAGCTCGGTGACTTTCGAGGTCCAGTGGACCGGGCACTCCGCCCGCATCCGCTTGAACAGCTCCAGCGGCGGCCCTTCTTCCCAATGCTCGCGGTCGAGGACGAGGGCGTCCTCGACGTTGCCCTCTCCAGCGGCGATCTCAGCTTGGTCGGCCACGCGTCTGGCGATACTGGCTGCCCAGCCAGTTTTTGTCAACCCCGGGCGACGACCTGCTCGATCAGGTCGGCTGCCTTCTCGGTCCCCGGCGCGCCCTGCAGCCGCTCCGAGGTCTGCGCCAGCCGCGCCGCCAGCGGCTCGTCGCCGAGCAGCCGCTCGATCGCGCCGGTCAGCTCCTCGGCGCTGTGCTCGTAGGTGTCGAGCCGCACCCCGAAGCCGGTCTCGGCGATCCGCTGGGCATTGTCGTGCTGGTCCCAGAAGATCGGCAGGACGACCATCGGCTTGCCGAAGTAGAGAGACTCGGTGACGGTGTTGTTGCCGCCGTGGGTGATGACCAGATCGACCTGGGGGAGGATCGCGGTCTGGGGGAGGAACTCCTCGCCGGCCATGTTTGCGGCGAGCTCGAACTCGGCGTGCTGCGGGCCCTTGGAGACGATCACCCGGTACGGCGCGTCCGCCAGCTCGGCGACCAGCTTCTCCATCAGCGGCACGTCGGCCGAGCCGAGCGAGCCGAGGCTGAGGTAGACGAGCGGCTCCTCGCCCCGCAGCCTCTCCGGCAGCTCCCAGGCCGGGTCGGTGGCGCGGACGCTCGCCTGCAGGTTGTGCCAGGTCGGCCCGAGCGGCTGCGCCCGCCGGTAGTCGACCTCGTCGGGATAGAGGTACATGTTCAGCCACGGGCTCTCGTGGATGAAGTCGTCGGCGGGCAGCGGCGGCGCCCCGCGGTCTTGGCAGAACTCGCTGAAATCGGCGTGCATCTCCCGGTGCGCCTCGCGGTAGGCGTGCCAGTACTCGTCCCAGCCGCCGGTGTCGTCGCTCGGCAGCCCGGAGAACGGCGGCGGCACCTCCGGGTCCTTCATCTCGGTCGGGTTGCAGGACATGGTCCGCGCCCACGGCCGCCCGCAGGCGGGCAGCGCCGGGAAGGCGACGACGTTGTCCTCGACGATCAGGTCGGGCCGCAGCTCGTCGATGATCTCCCGCAGCCGCTCGTCGACGTACTTCGCCCCGTCGACCAGCGCCTGAAAGGTCGGGGCGATGAAGTCCGCCAGCTGCTGCTGGGTCGAGGTACGGAAGACCGGCGCGGTGTCGCGGATGAAGTCCTTCCAGAACTGCCCCGGCGCTTCCTCGGTCTCCGGCGGCGGCGTCAGCCGCATCAGCCGCTCCTCGAACCCTTTCTCTTCGAGCGTCCCCGCGAACGACTCCTCGACGATGAAGACAACCCGGTGACCGCGGCGCCGCAGGACGTCGCCGATGCCGACGCAGTTGTTGGTCGGCCCGAACGCTCCCTCCGGGAAGAAGACGATCGTCGAGCTCTCCGCGCTCACCCGCCCATCGTAGGAGATGGCCCCTCCGCTGCCGACTCCTGGCCGCGGTCGGAAAGAGGCGTTTCGAAGGAGGCGAGGATTACGCGCGCCGAGGTCCCGGGGACCTCGGCGTCCTCAACCAGGCGGCGTTTCGTGCGCTCCTGGATCGCCAGGCAGGCCTCGAGCGTCCTGTCGAGAGTCGCAGCCAGTTCCCGCCATCCCTCCTCGTCGAGCCACATCGGCAGCCGGACCAGGAAGCGATCGATCCGAGCGTCGAAGGTGCCCGCCGCGAACGCCTCTTCGACCTCCTCCTTGATCGCCCGGCCGATCTCTTCGGAGAGCTGTTCGCGGGCGTCCTGTTTGCGGCCCTGCCACTCCTCGGTGCTCAGCACCGGCCAGCCGGTGACGAAGACGCGGTCGTCCCCTTCGGCGTCTTCTCCGACCATCTCGATGACCCCCGCGTCCTCCAGCTCGGCGATCTGCGCTTCGATCTGCTCGCGCGGCTGAGGCAGCGCCTCGACCAGCTTGCCGACGCTGACCGGGCCATGGCTGAGGAAGGTGATCAGCTTCGCCTTGATGGGATCGGCGAGACCAAGCTGTCTCATGTCTGCGAGCCGCGTGCGGCCTCGCTTGTAGCTCTTCTCCTCCGCGGCCGCCGTCGCCTGCTCGGGTCCGACCAACGGCGAGAGCGCGACGTAGGTGCAGACCGGGATCAGGCTCGGCAACCCGCCGGGCCCGGCGTCGAGGAGGCGGCGCCGGGCGAGCCCGAGGACGCCGCTGAGGATCGCCTCCGCGGTGATCCCTCTGGGCCCGGCGTGACGGTGAAGGGCCGGCTGGCTCAACAGACCCTCGATCGGCCGCAGCGCCTCAGACCGCCGCTGGATCGCCGGGCCACCTCCTTCGAAGGCACCGACCAGCAGCAGGTGCGCCAGGTTCGGGCGTGAGGCGAAGAGGCCGAGGAGGGCAGCGAAGGCTGCCCTGATTCCCTCGGTGGGGTTCGGGCTGCGCCGATGGGCGGGCAGAACGGTGGCCACGGTCAAGGCGCCGGCGCTGTCGATCGCGGCGAGCATCAGGTCCTCGCGGCTCGAGAAGTTGGCGTAGAGGGTCCGCACCGACATCTTCGCCCGCTTGGCCACCTGCTCCATCGTCGTCTCCTCGTAGGGCCCTTCGGCAAGGAGCGCTTCGAAGGCGCGCAGCGCCCGCTCGGCGTGGTCGCTCGCTTCGCGCTCCTCGGGCCTGATCTCCGGCGGCCGCGCCGCCGAGCGCAGCGGTCGCTGAGGCGGTCGGAAGGAGAGAAAGAGGGAGGCGATCTCGTCCGCCACCTCCGGCAGCCGCTGCGCCTGCTCTTTCAGCAGCCTCGCCCTGAACGCTTCGAGGATCGCCGCGACCGCCACGGTCCCGATCTCCGGCGGCAGCCCGGCCCAGCGCTCCGAGGAGGCGAGGTGCCGGCGGACCTCCGCCTCGACCTGCCGGCTCGTCTCCTCGACCGCCGCCGCGGCTTCGGGACCGGCGACGTAAGCCTCGATCAGGAACAGCTTCGCGGCGGCGGGCTGGCGAGCGACCAGCTCGGCCAGAGTCGCGAGGCGCCGGCGGGACTCCTCCTCCCAGGCACCCTCGCCGAGCTCGCCGAGAACCACCTCCACCGTGGCCGCGGCAAGTGAGGAGACGGTGGCGAGGAAGCAGGCGCGCTTGTCGGGAAAGAGGTCGTAGAAGCTGCGCAGGGAGACGCCGGAAAGCTCGACCAGGTCGGCCACCCTGGTGTTCCAGTAGCCGCGCTCGGCCACGCTCGCGACCATCGCGCCGAAGAGCCGCTGTTTCTGGTTCTCGGCCACCGCCGTCGGGGTCCTGCCGGGCCCGGGCGGCAGCATGCCCTCGCGCAGCGTCTCCGAGCTTCCCCACGGCGTCACGACCATCGCTTCACCTTAAGTCCTGGTCGAGGCAAAAGAGCATCAATAGAAGGAAAGATCTGCTTCTCATGAATGCGCAGCCAATCTCTTGTATAGCGCTAAAGCTGGAGGATTCTCCATCAATCGACAGTTGACATGGAAACGCCATCCTCTCTATCCTC
>DASTGL010000366.1:0-2593 GCA_035719145.1 Solirubrobacterales bacterium | reverse complement strand
AGCTTCTGACACGGTAGTATTAGATCGTCGAACGGATAATTACGGCAGACAATGCTCTGCTGTGCGCTCCCGCTGGCCGAGTTCGCAGGCCGGCGAGACGAGGCTTGACGGTACAACCGACTGCGTCGCACCACTCTCATGTCCCGTTTCAAGGTGCGAAGGCACGAGTGTTCGTCTCCCGATCGGCTCGGCAGCGAAGCATCCGCTCGGCGGTCGCGCATGGCAGGGGGCGGCAGCTGAAGACGACGGTCGATCACACTTGTATGGGGCTGTCTATGTCAAGCGCTCGTCATCGCCGCTCCGCCTTGATCGGAGGCCCGGCCGTGCGGCCTCGCCTCGGTGGGACGCGTGACGGTCGGAGGGGAGCTCGCCATCGCGGGGCGCCGATCATCATCGCGCCGCGAACTTGTATGCGGTCGGCCCGCCCGGGGCCGAACCATGATGCAGCCGTGCGCATCGGCGGCGAAGCTCCGGGGCGACGGGCCCATTCTCTGAGGCGGCCTTACGGGCCACGTTTGCTCGCGGGCCACGTCACCTCGGACCGTCATCGGCGGCCCGCCCGGCTAGCCGCGGCGGGCGCCGAAACTGATCGTTCGATTCCGCTTTCCGAGCGGCGGCTCACGCGGCCGGGCGGAGGACGACGCCCTCCGGCATCGCGCCGGTGGTCACGAGCCGCCACAAGGCGATGAGCAACTTCCTCGCCAACGCCACGATCATGGTCTTGCGCGTGCCGCCGCGGCCATCGGCGGTCCGCTCCCGGTACCACCGCGCCAGCGCGCTCTCCTTCTGGAAGAGCAGGAAGCGCCAGGCGAGCTGCACCATGCCGTGGCGCACGCGGGCGTTGCCCGCCTTGGCCAGGCCCTTCTCCCGCCGGCGGCGCCCGCTCTCGTCCGGCGAGCCCGTCAGGCCGGCGTAGCGCGCCACGGCCCTGCGGTCCCGCAGGTCGCGCGAGAGGACCTCGCGCACCAGCATGTCGGCGGTCTCGATCCCGACACCCAGGATCCGGGCCAGGAGGCGGATCATGGCGTGCGCCCCCTCCTCGGGTCGCCGCGCCAGCCGCTCGAGCCGGGCCGCCTCGACCTCCTTGATCTGGTCCGTCACGAAGCGCAGCCGCGCCATGTCGCGCCCCAGCTCGGCCAGGGTGTTCGGCGGGAGCGGCATGCCCTCCGGCGTGCGCAGCGTCCCGAGCCGCTCGCGGGCCCTGCGCAGCGTCGGCCTGAAGCCCCGGACGCCGAGGCGGGCCAGGGCGCTCCTCATCCGGTTCACGATCCGGGTGCGCTCGCCGACCAGGCTCGCGTGCTCCCGGCTCGGGCGCTTGGCGTCCTCCTCCTCGGCCGTCGGGATCGCGGCCGTGGTGCAGTGGCCCCGTTCGCCGCGCAGCCAGCCGAGGAAGGCGCGCTTGAGCAGCTCGGTGTCGAGCCGGTCGGTCTTGGCCCGCCGGTGCTCCCTCGGCACGGCGACGCTCGACGGGTGGATGACGTGGGCCTCGACGCCGCGCGCCCGCAGCCAGCGCGCCAGCCAGAAGCCGTCGCGGCCCGCCTCGAAGGCGACGCAGACGCGCGTGATCCCGCGGCCGGCCCTGGTCGCCTCGTCCGTCCAACGCCCGAGCAGCCGAAGCAGGGCGGCCTCGTCGGCCTCGATCTTCTTCAGGGGCTGGCGCTCGACGGCCGGCACGATCCCGGCGACCAGCCAGCTCGCCTGGCTCAGCTCGACGACCGCGATCAGGGTGCTGTCCTGCTCCAGGGTGAGGAGGCATCGGCTCGAGTCGTTCGCCTGCGGCATGGGACACTCCGTCGGTTCGGTAGCGACGATCGTGCCTTGCCCTCGCCGCCCGCCCCATAGCATCTCTGATGCGCGGGTTGGCTACCGCAGGACCTCGGTTCGTCTCGGGGCTGCCTCGGTCTAGGGGCGGGACGTCGGTGACCGGTCCCATAGTGGATCACGAGGGTTCCCCTCCGTGCGCCGCCCCCGGCCATGCGCGACCTGTTCGGTGATGGTGAGTGGTGCTGTCCTCCTTGCTGGAGCCCTGGAAGGCCGCCTCAGGCGGCGGCGCCCGCGGGCTGAGCCTCGCGCGCGATCGCCCAGGCGAACGCCGCCATCTCACGGGCGATCGCCGCCGTGACCAGGTTCGCGTTCTTGCCGGCGGCCACGAGGCGGCGGTACCGGGCGCACAGCCGGAGCTGCGCCTTCCACGCGATCGCCCGCACCTTTTCCGGCACCCCCTCCAGCCGGGCCTGGAGCTCGCCCGTCACCCGGGCCGGGAAGCGGTAGCTCCAGGCGCCCTCGACCAGCACCCGCCGCGCTCGACCTTGGCGCCGCTCGAATGCTCCGAGGGCACCAGGCCGAGCCAGGCCATCAGCTGGCGGGGCGTGGCGAAGCGGCGGAAGTCGCCGACCTCGGCCGCCAGCACCACCGCCGAGAGGAGGGCGACGCCGCGCATCGCCTGCAGGGCCGCGACCACCGGCGCCAGCGACCAGGCGGGCACCAGCTCCCGGATCTGCGGGCCCAGGCGGTCGCGGCGGCGCTCGGCCTCGTCGATCGCGTCGAGCTGCTCCTGCAGCACGACCTGCTGGGCGGGGTGCTCGAAGCGCAG
>DASTGL010000365.1:0-6334 GCA_035719145.1 Solirubrobacterales bacterium | reverse complement strand
AGCTCGACGTCGCCGTCGAGCTTGCCGAGGTGGGTGAAGAGCGCGCGCTCCCGCGGGTCGATCGCCTGCAGGCCGTAGTTGAAGGCGCGCGGCGCCGCCGCCACCGCGAGCCGGTCGGCGGAGGGCTTGGTGTAGCCGGGCGGGGTGCTGAGCACGCGCATGAAGTCGAGCTCGGTCCGCAGGCGGTCGAGGATCTCCGGCGTGCCGTCGTCGGAGCCGTCGTCGACGATCAGCCAGAGCTCGGGCCGGTGCGACTGCTCGGCGAGGCCGCGGGCGACGCGCTCGATGTGCGCGGCCTCGTTGCGGACCGGGGTGATGATCAGGAGGCGGTTGTCGGCCATCACAGGGAAAACGAATCGCATGCGCCTGCGCTTCCGCGCGCAAGGCCGCGGGGCCCCCGGCCGTTATCTGGGCATGCGCAAGGTCGTGCGACGAAAGGTCCGCCGGGCCAAGGACGCCGCCCGCCGGGTCGTCTACGCGAAGGAGCGCCGCCACGTCGCCGTGCGCCGGCGCCTCGCCGGCCGCTACCTGCGCGGCGACGGCCTCGAGGTCGGCGCCCTGCACCTGCCGCTGGGGCTGCCCCGCGGCGCCCGCGCCCGCTACGTCGACCGGATGAGCGTCGAGGACCTGCGCGCCCACTACCCCGAGCTCGACGAGTACGACCTCGTCACCCCCGACTTCATCGACGACGGGGAGGAGCTCGCCTCGGTCCCGAGCGGATCGATGGACTTCGTCGTCGTCAATCACCTGATCGAGCACACCCAGGACCCGATCGGCGCCCTCCAAGCTCAGGCCCGCGTCCTGCGCGAGGGCGGCATCCTCTACCTGGCCGCGCCCGACCGCCGCCGCACCAAGTTCGACCGCAACCGCGCCGAGACCCCCCTAGAGCACCTCCTTCGCGACCACGAGGAGGGCCCCGAGTGGTCCCGCACTCAGCACTACGAGGAATGGACGCGCCTGGCGATCGAGACCCCAGCCCACGAAGTAGCCGCCCACGCGGCCCAACTCGAAGCCGAGGACTACTCGATCCACTTCCACACCTTCACCCTGACCTCGTTCCTCGCCCTACTCCTGCGCGCCCGCGAGGCCTACGGCCTGCCACTGGAAGTGGTCGCGGCAGAGACCAACAACCACGAGTTCATCGTCATCGCCCGTCGGATCTCCGGCGACGAGATGGATGCTCCCGAGAGCACAGCGGCCCCAGCTCTCGCTGTTTCCTAGCACGCCCATCCAGTCGTAGCGCAGGGTGGGCTGGGTCAAGTTCAAAGTCGACAGTCTCCTGTGCGAGGCGGCCTACCCCGAAGTAAAAGCCGCTGTTCGCGGGAACCCAGCAGACCCCATTGCATCTAGGTCGAGTCCGAGGGCCAGTCTTTTCGCCGAACCGGCATTTCTCTATGTACAGGCATCAAGGCGCCAGTTTGGGTTTGGCTCTAGGGGCCAGATTTCTGCGCAGATCAGCGGCTTTGCGGGCTCCCCCTTTTCCACGCCGTTGCCCCGATGGCGCCCGCGGCTGATCCAGATCGGCCTAGTAGAGGGCCTGATGCCGTGTGAAGTGCCGCCCTCCCGCCGAATACGCTTGCGGCCATGAAATGGAACGTCGAGTTCTTTTCCGACGACAGTGGTCACCAGCCAGCGCGTGAGTGGCTCCAGTCGCTTCCAGCGTCGAAGAGGGCGGCAGCAATTGCTGCCATCGAGTACGTCCTAGCCGAACTTGGACCGGACGTGTGTAGAACGGAGTATGGAAAGCACCTTGGAAAGGGTCTTTTCGAGTTCCGAGTGCGCCACTCCGAGAATGTCATTCGGGCAAAGGCAGGGCAGGAGGTCGTCGACGATGGCAGCCATGAGCCGGTGATGCTGCGGATCTTCTGCCATGCCCATGGCGAGCGAATCGTGCTGCTTTTGGGCGGATATGACAAGGGGGACGCTCCAGCGAAGCGCAAACAGCAGCGAGAAATCGAGGTAGCACGCAAGCGACTCCGAAGCTTCGAGCTGCGCAGAGCTCGAGACCGCACGGGGAAACAGAGGCGCCGGTAGCGGTTGACCTCCGCCGTTATATGGTCTATAACCCATATATGTCCCATACCAGAGGTGTTCCGATGTCCGATCGATTTGAGGACTTTGTCCAAGAAATCGAGAACGCAGCCACTCCCGAGGAGCGGCGAGAACTTGAGGCGGCACGTGCTCGCTACCGAATTGGCACCCGACTGTTGCAGCAACGTCTGACTGCCGGACTAACCCAGAAGCAGTTGGCGAGCGAGTCCGGCATCGACCAAGGAGACATCTCACGGATCGAGCGGGGAGAGGGCAATCCGACGACCGAGACGCTTGATGCGCTGTCGCGACCTCTGGGCGTGACGCTTGACCTCGTGACGCCGGCGGACGCCTAGGGTCGGCGAGGAGTAGCTGGCGTGAGTTCACCAGCGACCGATAGCCCGTACCCCGTAGGATCTCTGGTCCGCGCTCCGGGCCTACTGCAGCTTCGCCGCTGGGAGATCGAGCGCGGGCTGAGAATCACCGCCCCGGCAGACAGCGACAAGCATCGCCACGCGGTCTTGATTGGTGATCCCCACTCTGGCCGCACCAGCGTCCTGACTGAGATCTCTCGACGAGCCGCCGAGGGACGTGGTCGGCTAGTTGTCAACCTGCGCGGCGGTGACGGGATCGGGCTCTCCCGCGCCGAGTTAATCCGTCATCTGCTCACGGCTGTTGTGGAGACCCTCGCAGCGACAGAGCCACAAGGTGGCTGGTATCAATCCTGGAGAGACCGTGTTTATCTGCGAAACGCCTCTCCCGCCGGCGCGAACGACCTTCTCTCGAGTGCGTTAGTCCTAGCCGCTGATAGGACCGCAGATATCGATCATGTCGTCCTCGAGCGAGATCTGGGGGTTCTCGCTGGCCTAGCTCGCGGCTTTGCATTCGAGGGGATATTGATCTGCGTCGATGACGCTTCACCACTAACGGAGGACATCGCCCTCACCGAGGAGCTCGTTGATGTCCTCGATTCTGTTGGCTTCTACTCGTTGCTGATGACGGGCTTGCCCGCCGTCGCGGATCACTTCACCGAAGCGGCGTCAAGATGCCTAGAGCGCCTTGAGCCGGTTTGGCTGGAGCCCTTTTACGGTCCCCAACAGATCCTTACGGCGCTTCAGGCGCCGTTGCCATCGGGCTGCGAGTACGTAAATGATGATCTGAGCTTTGTCCTCGACCTTCTGAATCTAACCGGGGGTAATCCCTACGAGTTGATGGTGGTTGCTGACCACCTATGGCTTAGCTGCGAGCGGGGGGAGCAGGAAACGTATGCCCTTACCCCGCGCCTTCTAGACCGGGTGATTCCGCAGCTCGCTTTGAGGACCGGAGAGGGAGATGCACTTCGCGATGGGGCGCAGGCGATCGATTGCCTTCCTGAGGAGCAAGTCAGTGGCGCGCTTGAACTTGCCTCTCTTTCTCGCCTTACCGTCCATGAGGTTGCGATTGACCGGCTGCTTAAGGACTCAAGCGGGCGCCGGATCCCGGACGGACGCAAACCGGAGGACATCGCGGATCACCTTGCGGAGGAGGAAGAGCGGGTGAAGGCAGACCTCGCTAAATTGGAAGCGAATGGTGTGATTGCGGTTAAGGCAGACGGTGAAAGCTTCACTATTGTCGGTGGGCGTCCGGCTGCCGTCCTCCTCAAGTACAAGGCAAGAGCGCGCATTGGCGACTCCCCCGAGCGAGCATTCGGTCAAAACTTTCTTCAGGCTGTGGGCCGACCGCTCACCCAAAGGCTGATGCGGGACGCGCGTCGAGCCATTCCAGGAGCGGTGAGCCTCGGTTTCATGATCGTGGGATCAGACAGAGGGATCGGGAGCCGATCACCGCGGCCTGCCCTCCGAAGCCTCGCGGGCTCGGGTGATATTACTCGGCTGATTCACTCGGAAGCAGAAGTGATGCCTTGGGATGGGACCGCGCATCAGGAGATCAATGACCTCGTTGCTTCCGATGACGCCCGAGTGGCACTGGTCTGTGCATCAGTGAATTACGAGCAAGGCGAGTTGGAGTTCATGCAAGTTTGGAAGGTGTCCGATGACATCTCTGAAGGAGCGGTCAGTGAAGCACTAGGAGAGACAGTCGAAGCTTGGCGGCCATTGTTCGATGTCACGGGCCTTACTTGGCGGGGAGTCGATTCTGCGGTTGCAACTGGGGCATCTGCCCGAAAGTCCCTCTCAATCCTTCGTCCTTTTGCCGCCGTCGAGGCGGTACATAGGCTTTTCGGATCGTGGCGAGATGGCGAGGATCCAACTGGCTTAGCAAGGGCAATTAGAACCTGCGAGGAGTCGACTGAGGTAATGCGGAGAAGTGATCAGAGCGACCTCGAATTGGGTGGCGAGCTGAGCGCCACCCTTAGTCGGCTGGGCTTCTTGTTGAGCTTTGATGATGCCCGTCTCGATGAGGCACAAACTGCACTGGAAGAGGCTAAGCGCACCGGGAAGGCCGATGATTGGGTCACCGACTGGAACCTCGCGAACATCCTTGCTCGCAAAGGTGACCTTGATGCCGCTCTCAAGCGATTGGATGCATCTGAAGAGGGCTTCGAAAGGCTTCGCAATTGGGCAACTCTGCTCTTCCACACTCCGGGTCGCGCTGCTGCGGACAGCGTGCTAGAGGTAAAGGAAGATGGTGTTAAACCACTTTTCGCTTTGCAGCGGGCTGTTTTCGAAGATGACACGGAGGCCCGGAATGCAGGAATCAAGCGCGCCCGCGACAGCGGCGATCAAGGTGCAATGCTGGGGGCCGAATGGGCTGAGCAGGCAGGCAGTCAGCACCCCTTTGAGACGTCCAGGAGCTGAGATAGCGACTCTCGGGTGTAGATGGCTCTTAGGATGCGGGAGGCATGGTCCGTCGATGTAGATGATCAGCGCCGCGTCGTTGTGCATCCCAACGGTACGACCGCAGCGCGTTGGCCGGCGTGGTCAATGCGGGACGGGATTCCCGCTTGGCCACTATTCATCTAGCGCTCCACGAAACCAGCAAACGCCGATTCGGCAGCACAAAGCAAGTCCAGTTGGAAGGCGGCGGTCTCCACAATCGGCGATTCTGGTCGAGTTTTAGGTGTCTGTCTCAGTTCGCCGGGTTTCTACTGGGCCGCCCTCACGAGCCCCTCGGCGTGCGTACCGAAGTTCATGCTGAGTGTCAAAGTCGCCTGACTAGGCCGCCTCGGCGACGAGGTCTCCCCCGCGCTTCGCTCCCGGCCGCCAGCGGGCTGGGAGCATGCGGCGGGCGACCATCGTTAGGTCGCCGAAGGCCGTCGGGCTGAATAGGCGCAGGGCTAGGGCGTAGGCCGGGAAGGAGGCGGCGGCGCAGGCGGCTAGGAGCGGCACCGCGTCGGCGTCGAGGCCGAGGCGGATCGGTAGGGCGACGCCGATCAGGACCAGACAGGCCGCCAGGGCGGCGCCCGCGTCGCCGACGAGCTCCCGCAGCGAGATGTCGAGAATCCCGCCTAGGAGGAAGCGGTAGGAGGCGAAGAGGGCTGCTACCCGGAAGGCGGAGACGCCGGCGCAGACGACCACTAGATCGCCGCCGGAGGAGGCGAGGACGAGCATGCAGATGTAGAGGGCGACTTCGCAGACGTTGAAGATCATCAGCGGCCGCGGGCGTCCGGTGGCGAGGATCAGCGGGTCGATCGTGTTCTTCAGCGTCGTCGCCATCCCGGCCACGGCGAGGATCTGGGCGAGGACCACCGCCGGCTCCCAGCGGGCGCCGAACATCCACGGCACCAGGACCGGGGCGACGACGATGAAGAAGGCGAGCAGGGGAAAGACCGTGGTCGCGTTGAGGCGGACGATGCGGCGGCGGATCTGGCGCAGGTGGTCGACGTCTTCGGTCCGCGAGTAGACGGGGAAGGCGATGCGGGTGACGATCCCGCTCAGCTTGCGCTCATACTCGACCCCGATCGTGAAGGCGCGGTAGTAGAAGCCGACCTGGGCCGAGGTCAGCTGGGCGCCGAGGATCGCGTAGTCGGCGTTGCGGGTGCCGATCCCGGCCAGCCCGGCGCCGGCGGCCGGGGCGCCGGTCGAGATCACTTCCTTGACCTCGCGGCGACGCCAGCGCGGCAGCGGCGTCATCCGCGCGAAGATCATCAGGACGAGGGCCCAGGCGGCGATCCCGGCGAGGCTGCCGAGCACGTAGGCCTCGGCGTCGAACCCGTATAGGGCGAGGGCGACCGCGACCACGGTGGTGACGGCGGCCGAGGCGACTTCGGAGATCCCGATCCGGTTGAACTCGAGCCGGCGCTGCAGCATCGCCAGCGGCACGATCATCAGGCCGGCGATCGTGAAGACCGGCGCGTAGATCTGGA
>DASTGL010000364.1:0-3789 GCA_035719145.1 Solirubrobacterales bacterium | reverse complement strand
GAACCACGACTTTCAGGCCGGGACCTGCTGGGTGATGCAGTGGATATTGCCGCCGCCGAGGAGGATCTCGCGGGCGGGGACGCCGACCACTTCGCGCTCGGCGAAGACGCGGCGGAGGATCGCCGCCGCCTCCTCGTCGTGGCGCGGGTCGAGCAGCGGGTAGACGATCCGCGAGTTGCCGAGGTAGAAGTTGACGTAGGAGGCGGCCAGGCGGTCGCCGGCGCGCCGCGGCACCGTGCCCTCGGCGGCGTCGACGCCTTCGGCCTCCTCGGCGGAGATCTGCAGCGGACCGGGGGAGGGGAGGAGGATCACCTCGAAGGCGCGCCCCTGCGCGTCGGTCGCCGCTTCCAGCCGCTCGCGCGCGTCGCCGGAGATCTGATGTTGCGGGTCGTCCCCGTCGTCCGTCCAGGTCAGCAGCACGACCCCCGGCCGGGCGAAGCAGGCGAGGTTGTCGACGTGGCCGTCGGTCTCGTCTTCGAAGACGCCGGCGCCGAGCCAGACGACCTTCTCGGCGCCGAGGTAGTCGAGCAGCGCCCGCTCGATCTGCTCCTTGGAGAGCTCGGGGTTGCGGTTGGGGTTGAGCAGGCACTCTTCGGTGGTCAGCACCGTGCCCTCGCCGTCGACGTGGATCGCGCCGCCCTCCAGCACGACCGGCGCCCGGTAGCGGTCGTCGCCTTCGGTCTCCAGGACCTTGGCTGCGACCCGGTCGTCGCGGTCCCAGGGGAAGTAGAGGCCGCCCTCGGTCCCACCCCAGGCGTTGAAGCGCCAGTCGACGCCGCGCCGGTGGCCCTCGCCGTCGACCACGAAGGTCGGGCCGTGGTCGCGAATCCAGGCGTCGTCGGTAGAGATCTCGACCACGCGGATCTCGGGCGGCAGCATCGCCCGGCAGTTCTCGAACTGCGCGTCGGAGACCGCCATCGTCACCGGCTCGGAAGCGGCGATCGCCTCGGCCACCGCCGCGTAGGCCTCCTGCGCCGGCTTCGCCCCCAGCCGCCAGTTGTCCGGGCGCTCCGGCCAGGCCATCCAGCAGCCGCTGTGGGGCTCGAACTCGCCCGGCATGCGGAAGCCGTCGGTGGCGGGAGTGGTCTTGTGGCTGGTGCTCACCGCCCTTTATCTTGAACACCTGTGGAGGAGATCCGGCTAATCCGCGCCGCAGAGCCGCCCGAGTCGCTCGCTCGGACGCGGCCGTCGAACCGGCCGCCGTTCCGGATCGCCGCCGTCCAGCACCGCTGGCACGCCGACCCCGAAGAGCACGAGGCCGCTCTCGCCGAGGGCGTTCGCCTCGCCGCGGGCGAGGGGGCGAAGCTCGTCTGCCTGCAGGAGCTGACCCTGAGCCGCTACTTCGCCGTCGACCCCGGCGGGCCGCAGGCAGCGGGCGCCGAACCCGAGGATCTGCCCGGCGGCCGCACCTTCGAGTTCGCCTCCCGGATGGCGCAGGAGCACGGCTTCCACGTCCACGCCTCCCTCTACGAGCGCGCCGAAGGCGACGACGGCCTCGGCTTCAACACCGCGATCGTCGTCTCCCCCAAGGGCGAGCTGGTGGCCCGCACCCGCAAGCTCCACATCCCGATCACCGCCGGCTACTACGAGGACAAGTAC
The DNA here is from genome assembly GCA_035719145.1 of Solirubrobacterales bacterium. Lineage (GTDB taxonomy): Bacteria > Actinomycetota > Thermoleophilia > Solirubrobacterales > 70-9 > VAYN01. The sequence continues at coordinate 2,190 of DASTGL010000364.1, read as the reverse complement.
TTCCGCCCCGGCCCCGGCGACTCCGAGGCGTTCCCCCTCGTCCCCCTCGATCCCGAACTGCATCAACTTGACCACCCAGCAGATAGTCAAGTTGATGCAGTTCGGGAGAGGGTGCACCTGGGGTTGCCGACCTGCTGGGACCAGTGGTTCCCCGAGGTCGCCCGCGCCTACAGCCTCGAGGGCGCCGAGGTCCTCATCTACCCGACCGCAATCGGCTCCGAGCCCGACCACCCCGAGTTCGACACCCAGCCGCTCTGGCAGCACGTGATCGTCGGCAACGGCATCGCCAACGGCGTCTTCATGGTTGCGATCAACCGCCTCGGCACCGAGGCCCCGCTCACCTTCTACGGCTCCTCCTTCATCAGCGACCCCTACGGCCGCATCCTCGCTCAGGCCCCCCGCGAAGAACCCGCCGTCCTAGTAGCCGACCTCGACCTCGACCAGCGCCGAGACTGGCTCGAGCTCTTCCCCTTCCTGACCACCCGGCGCCCGGATACCTACGCGCGCCTAGCGGAACAAGCAACCGAGGTAATGCAGGACGGTGACTAGGGCGGCGGGAGGGGGTCGCCGGACCCTCCCCGCTGTTGTCCGCCGACCCCCTCCCGCCGCCCTTGCCTAAGCGGGCGCGAGCGCGTCGATCGTCTCCGCCAGCTTGTCCGGCGCAACGATCGGGGTGAGAATCGGCAGGGTGATGCCGCCGGCGACGAAGGCGCCGAGGCGCTCCTTCATCTCCTCCGGCGTGCCGAAGACGAACATGTCCTCGATCAGCTCCCAGGGCGCAGCCGCGGCGGCGGCTTGGCGGTCGCCGGCTTCCCAGGCGGCGACCATCGGCTCGATCTGCTCGCCGTAGCCGAGCCAGCGGTAGAAGTTGGCGTAGACCGGGACGGTGATGTAGGAGGAGAACATGAAGCGGGCGAGCGGCTCGACCTGCTCGCGCTCGCCGGGGATGCAGAAGAAGCGGCAGAGCAGCTCGAAACCCTCCGGCGCCCCGTCGAGCTGCGCCGTGACCTTCGGCAGGCCCGCCAGCGGCAGGAAGTTGGTGAAGGCCCCGGCGGCGCGCTCGACCGCCAGCTCGAGCATCTTGCCCCGCAGCGCCGCCAGCACGATCGGCACCTCGTGGGCCGGCTTCTGTTCGAGCTTGAACCCGGACTCGGTCCGCTCGCCCGCCAGCGCCACGTCGAGGAAGTCGAGGGTCTCGCGCACCTTGCTCAGCGGCCGCTCGAAGGCGATTCCGTTCCAGCCTTCGACGATCCGGTCCGAGGAGGAGCCGATCCCGAGGACGAAGCGGCCCTGCGAGGCGTCGGCGAGCGCCGCCGCCTGCTGGGCCAGCAGCGCCGGGCCGCGCTGGAAGACGCCGACGATCCCGGTCCCCAGCCGCGCCCGCTCGGTCCAGGCGGCGCTCAGCGCCAGCGGCGTGAAGCCGTCCGGCCCCGCGGTCTCGCCCGTCCAGAGGTCGGTGTAGCCGGCCGCCTCGGCGCGGCGGACCCGCTCCTCGTGGTCAGCGAGCGTCAGTCCCGGCAGTGGCAGCGTCAGGCCCCAGCGATCCATCGAGGGCCACACTACCGGCGGCGGGCAGGTCGTTGCGCACCTCGAAGCGCCGGTGCGCCGGCCACTGGCTGAAGAAGGAGCCCGCGTCCTGGGCGCTGAGCGGCCGGGTGAAGAGGAAGCCCTGGCCGTTGTCGCACTCTTTGTCGCGGATCAGCGAGAGGTCCTGGGGCCGCTCGATCCCCTCGGCCGTGGTCTCGATCTCCAGCGCTTTGCCGAGCTGGAGAAGGGTGTGGAGGAGGATCTCACCCTCGCCGCCCTCGGACAGCTGGGAGACGAAGGAGCGGTCGATCTTCAGCACGTCGACCGGGAACTGGCGCAGGTGGCCGAGCGAGGAGTAGCCGGTGCCGAAGTCGTCGACGGCGATCCGCACCCCGAGGGCTTTCAGTTCTTCCAGCCGCCGCGCCGTCTCCTCGGCGTTGCTCATCAAGGTCGTCTCGGTGATCTCGATCGTCAGTGTCTCCGGCGCCAGCCCGCTCTCGCCGAGCGCCTCGGTGACGTGGCCGATCAGCTCGTCGGTGTCGAGCTGCAGGGCGGAGACGTTGACCGAGAGGGCCAACGGCCGCTCCTCCCGCTGCCAGCCCGCCGCCTCGCGGCAGGCCTCCTTGAGGACCCAGGCGCCGACCTCGACGATCATCTTCGTCT
>DASTGL010000363.1:0-2713 GCA_035719145.1 Solirubrobacterales bacterium | reverse complement strand
GCCCGCCCCACTGGAAGCCCTCGAAGACGAGCGGCTCCAAGTTGGCCCGGGCGGTGTAGAGCGCAGCGGTGTATCCCGCCGGCCCCCCGCCGATGATGATTACGTTCTCGACTTTCTTGCCCTCAGTCATTTTCTCGCCGCCTGGAGTCTATTACTTTACTTTTTATAGTAGCTCCTGGGAAGGCGGGAGGCAAGGCGTCGACGACCTCCTCGAACTCCCTGGCGGCGCTGCCGCCGCGGTCGATCGGCAGCCCCTCCTCTTCCCAGCGGTGGACGGTGTGGCGGAGCTGGAAGAAGGCGAAGATCCCCGGCGGGATCGGCATCCAGAAGGAGACGAGGCGGAAGATCAGGATCGCCGGGAAGACCGTTTCCGAGGGGAAGCCGAAGAGGACGAAGGCGCCGATCATCCCGGCGTCGACCGCCCCCACCCCCGCCGGCGCCAGCGGGAAGAGATTGGCGACCATGCCGAGGAAGAAGCCTTGGACGACGACCGCAAGCGGGACGTGGACGCCGAAGGCGTGGAACGAGGCCCAGAGGACGCCGATGCTGAAGGCCCAGAAGCCGGCTGCGCCGAGAACCGCCAGGCCGCCGCGCGAGGGATGGGTGAAGAGCCCGAGCGCGAAGCGGAAGCCTTCGCCGAGCGTGGCCGGGACCTTGCCGAGGGTCTGGAGGAGGTGCTGGGAGCGCTCGCTGTGGGCGTAGCGGGCAAGCCGTTCCTCGGCGTCGGCGGGGATCAGGGTGATCAGCACGCCGAGGATCAGCAGCAGCCCGGCGACGGCGGCCGGGACGATCGTCAGCTCGACCGAGCCCTTGCCGTTCATCACCCCGGTCCGCAGCAGGATCCCGAAGAGGATCAGGGCAAAGGGATAGAAGACGTAGTGCAGCGAGACGAAGGCGACCATCCGCCGGCCGACGTCGCGCCGCGCCATCCCCGCCTTGCGGAGCGCCCAGTAGGTGAGGGCGACGCCGCCGGCGCCGCCGGCCGAAAAGAGCAGGGTCGCGGCGACCCCGGCCATGTTGATCTCGTAGGTCTCGTTCCAGCTCAGCCGCAGGGCGTCGCCGCCGACCACCGCTTTGAAGAGGGCGATGTAGGTCGCGTAGGCGGCGACGTTGAAGGCGACCGCGATCGCGATCCAGAGCGGGTCGGCGTCGTCGAGGCGGCCGAGCGCGTCCCCGAGCCCGACCAGCTTCGGGAAGAGGAAGTAGATCGCGCCGAGGAGGATGAAGACGAGGACGAGCGTCTGGACGATCCGCCGCGTCGTGAAGATCGGCATTTCGCCGAAGCGGCCGTCCTCCTGCGCCGAGTCCTCCTGAGACACCCCAGAAAAACTAGCTACTCGCGATCCTCTCCAGGCGCTGCAATCCCCCGTTTACCCCGCGTATGAGGGGTTCTGCCAGCGCCTCGCCCCGCCGCACGGCGGCAACCAGGGCGGCGCCGGCGATCAGATCGGTGACGTAGTGCTCGCCGAGGTAGACGAGGGCGAAGCCGAGGGTGCTGGCGTAGGCCCAGCCGAGCGCGCCCTCGACCTTGCCCGCTTCGGAGAGCGCCAGGGCGGCGGTGACCGAGGTCGCGAAGTGCAGCGACGGCATCGCCGCCCAGGGGTTGCCGCCGAGCGCGTCGTACATCTTCGGCCAGGCCGAGCCCCAGGTGTCCTCGCCGACCTCGACCATGATCCGCCGCACCTCTTCGCCGGTCAGACCCTGCTCGGCGGCCCACCAGGGCGGCGCGGTCGGAACCGCGAAGTAGACCGAGCAGCCGATGTCGAAGACCGCCGCCATCTGCCGCGCCGCCCGCGGAAAGCGCTCCGGGTGCCTGGTGAGGATCACCGCCAGGGCGATATAGGGCTCGAGGAACCAGAGCCAGTGGGCCCAGGTGAGGAAGCGGTTGATCGTGCCGACCCGGGGCACACGGGCGAGGGCTCGCTGCAGGCGGGAGTTCGGCAGGGCGCCGAGGCCGAGGGCGCGGTCGGCGACGATCGGGTAGTGGCTGCGCAGGCGGCTGCGCAGCTGCTCCGGCTTATCGAAGGGCAGCTCGTGGACCATGATGAAGCCCCACATCTGCAGGGCGAAGAGGGCGACGTCGCGCTTCTTCGACCGTGGCTGGATCACGGCGACGGCGAGCGGACCGGCCGCGCAGGCGGCGATCGTCACCGGCGCCGGGATCCGCAGCCGCTTGCGCAGCAGCGGCGTCGCGATCGCCGCCCCGATCGCCGCGGCGGCCCCCGCCCGGACCGCAACTCGCAAGGCAGGGGATGTCCGGCGGCGCCTCGGCATGGGGGCGGCGAGTATAGGTAGAGGGGCCGAACCCGGACGGGATGGCGCGACGCCGCGCCGCCTGAATAGAATGGCCGCGCTTTGGCGCCCCATTCCCCTGGCACTGACCAGATCGACACCCTGCTCTGGATCGGCTTCGTCGCCGCCGCGATCCTCGTGATCGCCGTCAACGCCGCGCTCTTCTTCGCGGTACGGCGGTTCCGCTCCGAGCGCGGCGCCGCTCCGCGGCAGCTGCTGAGCGGCCGCGGCCTCCAGTTCCGGGTCGGCGCCGTCCTCACCGTCTTCGCCGCCCTGCTCTTCATCCTCGGCGTCGTCTTCAGCGGCAACGCGCGGGAAACGCCCGCCACCGGCGACGCCGGCCTCGCCTCGGCGAAGTCCGCCCCGCTGACGATCAAGGCGACCGGCCAGCAGTGGCTGTGGCGCTACGACTACCCCAACG
>DASTGL010000362.1:0-4204 GCA_035719145.1 Solirubrobacterales bacterium | reverse complement strand
GCTGGGAGTGAAGGCTGGGCCGGAGGTCGTCGCGCTCGAGGACTCTCCGACCGGTGTCGCCGCTGCCCGTGCCGCCGGCCTCACCGTGATCGGAGTTCCCTCGGTCGAGGGCGTGCTGCTCGACGAGGCGCACCACTTGGCCGAGTCGCTGCTCGACGAAGTGGTCGCGCAGCGCCTGGCGCTCTGAGCGCGGCGAGTTATGGCGGCTATAGCGACATAAGTCGCCGCGCTCAGCCGCGAAGGACTCGGCGCCTGCGGACGACCCGCTCGCAGGTCTCCAGCAGCTCTTCGATCTGACCCCGCTGCTCGTCTGAGAGGTCCCCACCGGTTGCCTGCTTCGCAGCGCCCTCGGCCTGCGGCCGCCGCTCGCGCAGCGCCGCGATGTCCTCCGCATGGCCGGGGTCGTCGACCGCGCCGTCGAGCTCGGCCAGCAGCGATTCCAGGCCGACCCGCAGCTGCAGCGCCGCCTCGCGCTCGCGGCCGGCGTCGAGGTCGGCGCGGGCGCGGAGCAGCAGGGTCTCGCAGGCGTCGAGCCGCTCCCGGCCGCGGAGGACGGCGGCGACCCGCTCCTGCGGGCGTAGGTCTTCTTCGCGGCGGCGCCGACGCGAGGCGGAGCGGGGGACGAGGTCGACCTGGCGGGCGTCGGTGAAGCGCCCGTCGGCGACCTCCTCGCCGCTGCCGTAGCCGAGCAGGACCCGCTCGGCCCCCTCGGGGGAGAGCTCGCGGCCGTAGGGGTCGGCGGCGGCCACCGACTGGGCGTGGAGGGCGCGGTTGAGGGTGGAGACGGCTTCCGCCGCCAGCCCGTCGACCGCCTCCTCGGCCTCGCATGCTTGGTCGAGCCAGCGGGCGGCGTCTGCCTGGTCCTCGAAGGGCGTGGCGGCGCGGACCACGGTCGCGCGGGTCAGCGCCAGCGGCTCCGGCTCGGCTCCGGCGCGGGCGCTGCGCGCGCGGCGGCGCCGGCGTTCGCCGAGGGGAGGGGCGCCGATCCGCTGCAGGACGAGCACCGTCTCCTCGGCTCCCTCGTCGGAGCCGGCGAGGTAGCGGCCGTCGCCGAGCGGCAGCGTCCCGGCGAAGTCGAACTGGACGAATCCGAAGAGCTTGGCCAAGGGGCGATTCTCGCCGCTCAGCCCGACCGGCGGCGGCTCAGTCGCCGGCGCCGGCGGAGAGGCCGCCGTCGGTCTGATCCGGGACCGCGTATTTCGACGGGCTGACCGGCACGTCCGGGTTTTCGATCTGCCCGAGGCGGTTGATCAGGCGCTGCCACTGCTGCGGTTTCAGCAGCGCCGTGAACTGAGCTTCGGGGCCGCCTTCGAGCGGGTGGTAGCCGATGTGGACGTGGTCGTAGTGATCGGGCAGGGCGAAGCTGGTTTCGCCGGGCAGATCCTCGAGCGAGATCACCTGGTGCGGGTGCATCGTCCCCTGTAGCTGCAGGACGTCCTTGATCAGTTCGTCGGTCATCGTCCCCGGGCCCTGGTTTCCGGTCACCGGGGTGCCGTTGATGACGGCGATGTCGACCGCGTCGCCGGTGCTGTGCTCGGAGACGTTGCCCGAGGTGGTGAGCAGGCTGTGGCCGCACTCCAGCGCGGTGATCGTCAGCCTGAAGCCCTTGGTGCGCAGGTACTCGAGGACGGCGAGGACGCGGCGGTCGATCCTGCCGGTTTCGATGTCTTCGCGGCCGCATTCGTAGATTTCCAGGCCCTTGTCGGCGAGGACGCGCTTCTGCAGCGCTTCCTTCGAGAGCAGGAGGACGCCGGCGCCGCTGAGGTTGGCGAACGGGGTCTTGCCCTTGGCCCGGTAGACGGCGGTCGCTTCGAGCAGCTTCCAGCCGTCGAGGATCGGCTTCGGGTCGATCCGCGGCGCGCCTTTGCCGGCCGGGCGGATCGAGAAGTTGATGTGCGGGTCGATTCCTTCGGCGCCCGGCGCGACTCGCGCCAGCATCGTCCCGGCGATCACTTTCGAGCCGACCCGGATCGAGCCCTCGCCGCTGGCCGCCAGGGCGGCTTCCAGCTTGTCGGTCGCGTTGCCGCCGCCGTTGCCGCGACCGGGGTAGGCGCGCAGCCGCGGGCGCAGGTCCTGGCTTTCGACCGGCACCCGCTTCTGCTTGCCGGTCGGGGTCACCACCAGACGGTGGTCCCGGACCAGCTTGCCGAGCTCGGCGTAGGTGTAGCGGTTGCCGTAGGTGTCTTCGAGGACGACGAAGTTGCCGAGCTTGGCGGAGTGACCGAGCTTGCGGACGACTCCGTCGTTGACGGCGACCACCGGCGCGCCCTCCTCGCTGAAGATGTTGATCCCGCGCGGAGTGGGGGAGGAGGAGATGACTTCGGCGGCGCCGCCGACCTCGTTGCCGCTCTTCAGCGCCTGGCGGGCGGCGATGTCGTCGGCGTAGCGGGCGTCGGCGGCGATCGGGAAGTGGGCGCCCTCGGTGAGCCCGGTCAGCGAGCCGACCAGGTCGGAGGGAAGGCGGCCGTAGGCGCGGGCGTAGAGGAGGACCTCCTGCACGTACCAGTCGGCATGGTTGTAGGCGAAGATCGCCTGGTAGAGGTCCTTGTTGCCGCCGGCGAGCTTCAGGTAGTGGGCGGCGGCGCAGATCGCGTCGACCGGGTTATAGGGGTCTTTCTTGCCGTCGCCGTTGGCGTCTAGCCCGAACTGTTCCCAGCTCGAGGGCAGGAACTGCATCCAGCCGACGGCGCCGGCGCTGGAGACGTTGAGGTTGGTGCCGAAGGCGGTCTCGATTTTGTTGATCGAGGCGAGCACCTCCCAGGGGATCCCGTATTCGGTTCCGCACGCCTGGTAGATCGGCAGGAGGAAGGGCGGGATTTCGAAGGAGTCGATGACGAAGTTGGGGACACCGATCGGAGCGGGGCCGAAGGGGGCGATCGTCGTCGTCGGGTTGAGGGTGGTGGGGGCGCCGCCTTCGGTGAACTGCGAGCCGCCATCCGAACCCTCAGGTAGAGGTTGATCCCCACCGCCGTTTGCGCTCGGCGCGGTGAGGCCGCCGTTGTTGCCGCCTTCCCCCGGGGCAGCGAGTTCGTCGTTCCGGGTGATGCCGCTGGTGCCCCGGGAACCGCCGGTCGTCTGCGGGCTGCCGATCCCGGTGCCCTGCTTGACCCCGCCCTGCGATTTCTTTTCCGGAGCGGGGGTGGGGGCGGGCGCCGCCACTTCTTCGCCTTCGCTCGCTTCTCCGGCCGGCGCGGCCGGCGGAACCTCGGTGGTGTCTTCGGGCGATGCGCAGTCGGGGTCTTCGGTGTCGACGAGACCGTCGTGGTCGTCATCGAGGCCGTTCGCGCAGGCGGGCGCCTGCAGCGAGGGGACCGCGGTGGTGGTCGTCGGGGAGACGGCGGTGCTTTCGGAGAGCGGGTCGGCGCCGGCCAGGGCGGCGCCCGTGGCCGTGATCGCCATGAAGGCGGCAAGTGCAGCGAAGATGGATGCGAACTTGGTTCTCATGCCGAGGCGTCTGCTTCTCCTGCCCGCGCCGGTTTCCCCTCCCCGGGCAGTAACCGACTGCAGGCTACTCACTAGCCCCTACGTCCTCAACGGCTGCAGCCGCTCCCAACAAGCCCTTAATCATCAATTGCAACATCTTTGTGACGATCAATTGCAACATCTTTGTGACGGGAGATTTTCAGCCCGTTCGGATGCGCTCGTTAAGCTGCTGTGACTTGAACTTCGAGGAAGACGAGCAGGACGGGCTGCGGGCGCGGGCCGAGCAGGCGCTCGGGGAGCTGGCGCAGGCCCTGATCGACAACCCCACCCTTCACGACGCGATCACCGCGGCTCTGGGGGCGCGGGAGAAGGCGCTGGAGGCGCAGCAGGCGGCGATGGCCGCGCTCAACCTCCCCTCCGCCACCGACGTCGAACGGCTGGAGCGGCGCCTGCGCTCGTTCTCGCAGCGTCTCGAGGACGTCGAGGAGGCGATCGACGACCTCAGCCGCGAGATGGGCGCGCTGCGGCGCGAGAACGCCAAGAAGATCGAGAAGAAAGCGCCGAAAAAAGCTGGGGCTAAGGCTTGACCTTAGGTTGAGAGTAGGCGGGAGGCAGCCTGTCCGACGCGCCTCGCCGCCGCTTCCAGCTCCTCGTCTCGCAGCTGTCCCGAATCGCTCTTCTCGGCTGCGATCACAACCGCCGCGGCGGCCACTCGGAGACGGTCAGCCGCCTGCAAGAGGGTGGCGGTCTGCATGTCGGCGCCCTCGGCCGTCATCGAGGG
>DASTGL010000361.1:0-3940 GCA_035719145.1 Solirubrobacterales bacterium | reverse complement strand
GGCCGCAGAACGGGTTGAGCAGGGAGTCCCGCTGTCGCCGGAGCTCGACCAAGCACTCCTGCACGGCAGCTCCATCGGGGGCGCACGTCCGAAGGCCCTTTTGGATGGCGGCGAGAACGGGCTGATCGCCAAGTTCAGTTCGACCACCGACACCTATCCGGTGGTGAAAGGCGAGTTCGTGGCTATGGAGCTGGCCCGACGGGCGGGACTGAAAGTCGCTCCCGTGCAACTGACTTCAGCCCATGGCCGCGACGTGCTCCTAGTCGAGCGCTTCGACCGCCTGAGCGGCGGTAGGCGCCTTGCGATCGTCTCGGCATTGACGATGTTGGGTCTGAGCGTGGCCGGGGCACGTTACGGGAGCTATGCCGAACTGGCCGATGAGATTCGGGCTCGTTTCACTGAACCGAAAGCCACCCTGCGTGAGCTCTTCTCCCGGATCGTCTTCAACATCCTCTGCAGCAACACCGACGACCATCCCCGCAACCATGCAGCCTTCTGGGACGGGGAAGTCCTCTCGTTGACCCCCGCTTATGACATCTGCCCGCAGCTGCGCGGCGGCGGCGAGGCGGCCCAGATCATGGCGATCGGCAGAAACGGCTGGCGGATGAGCCAGGTCGCCGGTTGCGTCGGGCACGCTGGGATCTACCAGCTGTCGGAGGCAGAAGCGCGGGAGATCATCGACCACCAGATCGAGACGATCGAGGGGCAGTGGGACGAGGTCTGTGATCTTGCCGGCCTCACCGAGATCGAGCGAGCCGGCTTCTGGAAACGACAGTTCCTCAATCCCTACTCGCTCGAGGAGTACACCCGGAACTCGCGCTAAGGCTCGATGCGGGTGACGGTGCCGTCTCCGTTATTTGCGACCCAAACCGCTTCGCCGCCGACCGCGACGGCGCCGGGTTCGGGGCCGACCTCGATCGGATCGCCTTCGACTTCGCCCGAGTCGAGGGCAATCTTGCTGACGGTGCCGTCGGCCGCGTTGGCGACCCAGACGGCGCTGGTCCCGGCGTCGATTCCGCCCGGCTTGCTGCCGACCGTGACCTGGGCGCGGACTTCGCGCAGCGAGGGGTCGATCTCGGTCACCGTGCCCCGTGGCGGGTTGGTGACCCAGACGGCGGCCTGGGCGATGGTGATGCCGGCGGGGCGGGCCCCGGCCAGGATCGGCTCCCCTGGTTCCAGCGTGCCGAGGTCGATCCGGCGCACGCTCGCGGTCGAGGAGCTCGAGGCCCAGAGGCCGCCGGCGCCGACCGCCAGCCGCAGCGGCGCCGCCAGCGGCGGCAGCTGGGTGCGGATGCGGCGGTCGCTTTCGGCGTTGACGACGGCGATGCCGCCGCCGTCTTCGTCGGCGACCCAGACGCGGGGCGGGTCGGCGCTAAGGGCGATCGGGCCGGGGGCGCCGGGAATCGGTATCGCCTGCCGCTGCCGCAGCGTCTTCGCATCGAGGCGCAGGAGCTCGTGGCGGCGCGGGTCGGTCACCCAGAGCCACCTGCTGCCGATCGCGACGCCGGAGATGCCGCGGCGCAGGGTCACCTGCCGCAGCCGCTTGCCGCTGTCGGGGTCGAGCCGCGTCACCGTGCCGTCGCGCTCGCTGGTCACCCAGGCGCCCTGGCCGTCGGCGGTGATCCGCAGCGGCGGGGTGCCGACCGCGATCGGCGCCGAGACGCTCGGGCCTTCGCTGCCGAGCAGGAGGAAGACGGCGAGGGCGATCGCGATCGCGATCACCGCGAAGCCGCTGAAGATCCACAGCGCCGCCCGCCGCCCCCGCAGGCTGAACCACCCCTGCGAGGCGTTCGGAACCGTGGTCCGCTCGCTGCGGTCGTGGGAGAGGACGGCGGTCGGCCGCACCTCCGAGCCGGCGCCGGAGCGGGCGGCGCCGATCAGCTCGCCGGCGCTGCGGTAGCGGTCGAGCGGGTCTTTGGCGGTGGCGCGGCGGATCGCTTCCTCCACCCCCTGCGGCATCTCCGGCTCGGTGTCGGCTTCGGCCCGGACGAACGGGGCGATCCCGGTCAGCGCCTCGTAGAGGACGCAGCCGAGCGAGTAGACGTCGGCGGCGGGGCCGATCGAGTCGCCGCGCCACTGCTCCGGGGACATGTAGTGGGCGGTGCCGACGACCGAGGCGCTGCCGGATTCGCTCTCGTCGAAGGCCTTGGCGAGGCCGAAGTCCGAGAGGTAGGCGTGCTCGCCTTCGACGAGGATGTTGTGGGGCTTGACGTCGCGGTGGACGATCCCGGCGGCGTGGGCGGCGTCGAGCGCGTCGGCGACCTGACCGAGCAGGTTGAGGGCGCGCTGCGGCGGCAACGGGCCCTCGCGGTCGATCAGCGTCCGCAGGTCGCCGCCCTCGATCAACCGCATCGCCACAACCAGCTCGCCGTCGACTTCGCGCGAGTCATAGATCGGCACCACCGAGGGGTGGTCGAGGCGAGCGGCGAGGCGGCTCTCGCGCAGGAAGCGCTCCCGGAAGCCGGCGCGGTCGGCGAGCTCGCGGGCGATCACCTTCAGGGCGACCGGCCGTTCGAGGCCGAGGTGGGTGGCGCGGTAGACCACGCCCATCCCACCGCGGGCGAGCAGCCCTTCGATGCGGTAGCCGGCGACCTCGGAGCCGATAGAGAAATCCCCCACGCGCCGGGTTATACCCAGCGCGCGGGGGATCGGGAGGACCGAGGGTGCTGCGGCGCTACCGGTGCGGGACCGGCTGCCAGGTGACGATCGGGCCGATCGTCGTGGTCACTTCGCCGCCGGAGAAGCCGACCACTTCGGCGTAGCTGCTGCGGCCGGTGGCGACGTCGATCACCGAGAGCGACTGTTCTTCGTCGGCTTCGGTGAAGGTGGCCACCTGCTTGCCGTCCGAGGAGAAGACGCTGTTGACGTGGGCGTTGTCGGGCAGCTCGGAGAGCTTGCGACCCTTGCCGCCGAGCTGCTTGACCCAGAGGCCCTGGTCGCGGCGGAAGAGGATCGTGCGGCCGTTGGCGGTCACGTCCTCGACATAGGCGGAGCCGGCGCCGGCGATCAGTTTCTTCACCTTCTTGCCGTCGATGCCCATCTTGTAGACGTCGGCGTAGGCGCTCGGCCCTTCGACGTTCTTGCCGCGGCTGAAGACGATCGTCCCGTTCAGCACGTTCGGCGCGTACTCGTCGACGCCGGAGCTGTTGGTCAGCCGCCGCAGCTTCGCCCCCGAGGGCCGCACCGTGTAGATGTCGTCGTTGCTGCCGGTGCCGACCGCGGAGGTGCGGACGAAGGCGATCGTCTTGCCGTCGGGAGAGAACGAGGCTTCGTGCTCGTCTCCGGCGGAGGCGGCGATCTTGTGCGGCGAGCCGCCGTTGACGCTGACCGTGTAGAGGTCGCGCGGGCCCCCCGCGGCGGTACGTCGCTCGAAGAGGACGATGCGCGCGTTCGGCGAGATCAGCGGGCGCGAATCGATTTCGGCGCCGCTGGTCAGCCGTTTCTCACCCGAGCCGTCGGCGCGGATCGCGAAGACGTCCCCTTCGCGGACGAAGGCGATCGAGTGGCCGTCCGCCGAGAAGGACGGTTCGGTGTCGGCGGCGTTTTCGGTCAGCTGGTTGAGGTGGTGGTCTTTGACCGCGAACAGCCCGCCTTCCGGCGCTTTCGGCGGCAGCACTTTGTCGCCTTCTTTGTATTCGCGGTGGTCTTCGGTGACCTTCGAGAAGACGATCGCCCCACCGGCGGCGAAGGCGCTCGCCGGGATGGCCAGGGCGAGGAGGGCGACGAAGACGGTGAGGATGCTGCTCTTGAAGAAGTTCTTGAACATCGGATTGCTCCTTTCCGAGCGATCGGTGATTGCGTACACCGATGGTCGGGTGCAAAGCCGTGCTGCCCAATGACAGTTGCTTCACCCACCGGGCCAGGAATGGCCCGGTGCGGGTCATCAGCGGGGGCGGTCGAGGCCCAGGTCGATGACCCGGGCGGCGATCTGGCGGGGCCG
>DASTGL010000360.1:0-4153 GCA_035719145.1 Solirubrobacterales bacterium | reverse complement strand
CTCGACAACGTCCTCCTGACCGAGCCGCTCGGCTACGCCACCTTCGCCCGCCTGCTCGGTCGCGCCCACCTCGTCATCACCGACTCCGGCGGCATCCAGGAAGAGGCGCCGTCGCTCGGCAAGCCGGTGCTGGTGACTCGCGAGACGACCGAGCGCACCGAGGGGATCGAAGCCGGGACGCTGCGGCTGGTCGGCACCGACCCCGAGCGGATCTTCCGCGAAGGCTCCCGCCTGCTCGACAACGACGCCGCCTACCGGGAGATAGCGGCCGCTGCCAATCCCTACGGCGACGGGCACGCGGCCGGGCGGATCGTCGCCGCGCTCGAGCACATCCTTCGCGGCGGCGAGGCGCCGACGCCCTTCGGCCCCGGCTACAGCCGCTCCGTCGTCGCCCTCGCGGCGGGCTTCGAGCCGACCCGCGAGGCGGCTCTGGAGCGGCTCGAGGCGGCGATCAGCGAGACGCCCTCGGTACCGGCGACCTCCCCGGCGCCCGAGCCGGTGCGGACGCCCGACTCCGCGATCGAGGAGTCGAACCACCTGGTCGAGAGCTGAGCCATGCCGGCGCTCAGCTGGCCTTTCGAAGGCTTGCCGGTTCCCTGGGAGGCGCTCTTCAGCGTCTGCTTCTGCGTCGTCGTCGCGATGTTCCTCTGGACCCTGCTCCTCTTCGTCCGCGGCCACGCCGCGATCGCGCGGCCGCCCGCGGCGCCGGCCGGGTGCGACGACGCCTTCGAGTGGGTCTTCCTCGTCCCCGCGATGAACGAGGAGGTGACGATCGCGGACTCCGTCGACAGGTTGCTCGCCCTGCCGGTGAAGCGCAAGCGGGTGATCGCGATCGACGACGGCTCCGACGACCGCACGCCGGAGATCCTCGCCGCGATCGGCGATCCCGACCTGGTCGTCCACCGCCGCGACAAGCCAAACGCCCAGACCGGCAAGGCGGCGGCGCTGAACGACGCCTACCGCAGCCTCGCCGAGATCGAGGATCGGGAGGCGACGATCGTCGTCATCGTCGACGCCGACGGGCGCCTGGACGCCGAAGCGCCGCGCTACGCCGCCAGCCACTTCGCCGATCCCAGGGTCGGCGGGGTGCAGTCGCTGGTCCGGATCTACAACCGCCAGACCCTGCTGACCTGGCTGCAGGACGTCGAGTTCGCCGTCTACGGCCACCTCTTCCAGGCCGGGCGCGACCACTGGGGCACGGCGGGGATGGGCGGCAACGGCCAGTTCAACCGCCTCGCCGCGCTCGACGCGGTCGTCGCCGGCGACGGTCCCTGGCAGGATCGCCTGACCGAGGACCAAGACCTCGGCCTGCGCCTGATCGCGGCCGGGTGGGAGGGACGCCAGGACCTGCGCGCCGTCGTCAACCAGCAGGGGCTCGCCCGGATGCGGCCGTTGTTTCGCCAACGCACCCGCTGGTCGCAAGGCAACCTGCAGGCGATGGCGCTGAAAGGTGAGGTGTTGCGGGCGCCGGTCGGCCTCGGGGCGCGGATCGAGCAGCTCGCCTACCTGCTGATGCCCTTCTGGCAGGGAATCGTCGGCCTCGGGCTGATCGGGGCGCTGGTCCTCGCGGTCATCGGCACGGCGCCGTTCTGGGGCGCCGGCCCGACCTGGGAGCTCGGGTTCTTCTACCTGCTCGCCTTCGGCGGCACCGCGATGGGCTGCATCGCCGCGCGCTCGGGCCAGGGGCCGCTCGGCTGGCTGCGCGGGTTCCTGATCGCCCAGGTCTACACGCCCTACACCTGGTTCCTCTGGCCGGTGCTGCTGCGGGCGACCGCGCGGCAGCTCAGCGCCCGCGGCGACTGGGCGAAGACCGAACGGGAACCGCTGCCGGAGGTCGCGGCCTCCGAGGGGGCGGCGGCCCCTTCGCTCAGCTCGGCGTCTCGATCTTGAACTGACGCGCTTGGGCGCTCCAGGCGATCCCGGAGCAGAGCGCTTCCGGAGTGGTGCCGAGGGAGACGGCGAGCTTGACCAGGGTGCCGAGGCGCGGTTCGCGGCCGCCGCGCTCGAGCAGCGAGACCTCGGTGCGGTGGATCTCGCACATCTCGGCGAGTTCTTCCTGCGAGACGCCGGCGGTTTCGCGGGCGCGGCGGAGGTTGACGGCGAAGCGGTCGCGTTTATCCATCCCCTGCATCCTATTGGCAGCAGAGGAGAGGGACTACCTCCGCGTCGCCCGCCAGACCCAGAGCATCGCCAGAGGCTGCAGCGGCAGGCGCGCCCAGAGCGCCCAGCGCGGGAGCTTGCGCATGTCGAGTCCGCGGATCTGCTCGGGGTTGACGGCCATGTGGATGTTGGCGGGGAAGACCGCGAGCAGCAGCGCCAGCAGCCACCAGCGGCCGAGCCGGCGCGAGGCGGGGTGGAGGACCAGGGCGGCCCCGGCGATCTCGGCGGCGCCGCTGATCGCCACCACCTCCTGCTTCTGAGCCTCGATCGCCGGCGGCACGATCGCTTCGAAGAAGCGCGGCCGCAGGAAGTGCATCGTCCCGGTGAAGGTGAAGAAAGCCGCCAGCGCGGCGCGCGATGACTTGATCGACGGCATCTAGGCCAGTCTCTCAATCGCGTGGTTCCTTTGTCGTCTATAGCCGGACAAAGGAACCACGCGTTGGCGGCTCGCTATGTTCGGGGGGTGCCGGAGTTCAAGCTGAATCCCGCCTACTCACCGACGGCGGACCAACCGAAGGCGATCGCGGGGCTGGCCGAAGGCCTGCGCGGCGGCGACCGCTTCCAGACCCTGCTCGGCGCTACCGGCACCGGCAAGACCTTCACGATGGCGGCGACGATCGCCGAGGTGCAGCGGCCCTCGCTGGTGATCGCGCACAACAAGACCCTGGCCGCGCAGCTCTGCAACGAGTTCCGCGAGTTCTTCCCGGAGAACTCGGTCGAGTACTTCGTCTCCTACTACGACTACTACCAGCCCGAGGCCTACGTCCCGGCGCAGGACCTGTACATCGAGAAGGACTCCTCGATCAACGACGAGATCGACCGCCTCCGCCACGCCGCCACCGCGGCCCTGTTCGCGCGGCGGGACGTGATCATCGTCGCCTCGGTCTCCTGCATCTACGGGATCGGCTCGCCGCAGGTCTACAACGAAAAAATGCAGCTGTTCAAGGTCGGGGCGGAGATCGACCGCGACGACGTCCTCCGCAAGCTGGTGAAGATGCAGTACCAGCGCAACGACCAGGTGCTCGGCCGCGGCGCCTTCCGGGTCCGCGGCGAGGTCCTGGAGATCATGCCCTCCTATGCCGAGTCGGCCTACCGGATCCAGCTCTTCGGCGACGAGATCGAGGGGATCCAGCACTTCGACCCGCTGACCGGCGAGGTCCTCGACGTGATCGAGCACGTCTCGGTCTGGCCGGCCTCGCACTACGTGACCAAAGACGAGACCGTCGACCGCGCCGTCGACGAGATCCGCGCCGAACTCGAATCGCGGACCGCCGAGCTGGAAACCGAAGGCAAGCAGCTGGAGGCCCACCGGCTGCGGCAGCGGACGATGTACGACCTCGAGATGATCAAGGAGCTCGGCTTCACCTCCGGGATCGAGAACTACTCGCGGATTCTCGACGGGCGGCCGCCGGGGAGCCCGCCGCACACGCTGATCGACTACTTCCCCGACGACTTCGTCGTCTTCGTCGACGAGAGCCACCAGACGATCCCGCAGATCGGCGGCATGTACGAGGGGGACCAGTCGCGCAAGCGCTCGCTGGTCGACTACGGCTTCCGGCTGCCCTCGGCGATGGACAACCGGCCGCTCAAGTTCGACGAGTTCATGGCCCGGGTGAACCAGCTGGTGATGGTCTCGGCGACCCCGGGACCGTTCGAGAAAGCCGAATCGACCCGCACCGTCGAGCAGATCGTCCGCCCGACCGGGATCGTCGACCCCGAGATCGAGCTGCGCGAGACCAGGAACCAGATCGACGACCTGATGAACGAGGTCAAGAAGGTGGCGGCGAACAAGGAGCGCACCCTCGTCACCACCCTGACCAAGAAGATGGCCGAGGACCTGACCGCTTACCTCTTGGAGTACGGGGTGATGGTGCGCTACCTGCACTCGGAGGTCGACACCCTGGAACGGATCCAGATCGTCCGCGACCTGCGGCTGGGGGAGTACGACGTGCTGGTCGGCGTCAACCTTCTGCGCGAGGGGCTCGACCTGCCC
>DASTGL010000359.1:0-6068 GCA_035719145.1 Solirubrobacterales bacterium | reverse complement strand
AGACGAAGCTGGCGCCGGCAAAGAGGGTCAGGGCGAACCCGGCGACGGCGATCAGGACGAGCGGCACGTCGGTGAGGAAGGATTGGCCGAGCCGGACCACCGCCCGCGCCACCAGCGCCCCGACCGCCGCGCTGAGGCCGTAGAAGAGGGAGTGGAGGTCGCTGGCGAAGCTCGTCTCGACATACAGGGCCGAGAGCGCCAGCATGAGCAGGAAGCCGGGGAGCATGAAGCCGAGGCCGGCGAGGAACCCGCCGAGCTTGCCGCCGCGCAGGCGGCCGAAGTAGACGCAGAGCTCGTGGGCCTCGGGCCCGGGTAGCACCTGGTAGACCGCGAGCTGCCGCTTGAAGGTCGGCTCGCTGATCCACCCTTCCTCATCGACGCACTCGCGCTTGATCATCGCGATCTGCGCCGCCGGCCCGCCCCAGGCGAGGCAGCCGAACTTGAGGAAGCGGATGAAGATCGCCCCGGGCGCTTCGGGATGCTCAATGGGGTCGCGGTTGGTCAAGCCGCGAGATTCTGCCGAAACGACGTCTACCGCCCTCGGCGGGGTGTCGCGGGCACCGCCGCCTCGTCAGCGAGGTTGCGCCTTCAGCCTCACGGTGACGCGGAGGCCGCCGCCGGGGCGGGGGGTGAGGGCCAGGGCGCCCTTGTGCGCGTCGGCGATGCTCTTGACGATCGCCAGGCCGAGGCCGACGCCCCCGTGGTCGGTGCGGATGCGTTCGCTGCCGCGGAGGAACGGCTCGGCGAAGGTGGAGATCGCCTCCGGGGTCAGCTCCTCGCCGGTGTTCTCGACGGTGAGGGTCGCCCCCTCGGCGTCGGCGCCGGTGGCGATCCGCACCCTCCCCTGGGCCGGCAGGTTGTGGACGATCGCGTTGTGCACGAGGTTCGTGGTCAGCTGCAGCAGGAGCGCGGGGGAGCCGGTGGTGGGGGCCGGCCCGCCGGAGGTCTCGATCGCGACGCCGCGCTTTTCCGCCAGGGGGAGGAGCGCTTCGGTCGCTTCCTCCGCGGCCAGGGACAGGTCGACCGGTTCCTCGGCGAAGGCGCGCCCGTCGGCGCGGCTCAGCAGAAGCAGTGCCTCGGTCAGCTCGATCGCCCGGCTGTTGACCTCCTGCAGGCGGACGACGAGGTCGCCGTTGTCGCTGCCCTGGTCCTTGCGGGCGACGTCGAGGAGCGCCTGCGTGGTGGCGAGCGGGGTGCGCAGCTCGTGGGAGGCGTTGGCAGCGAAGCGCTGCTGTTCGGCGACGTGCGCCTCGAGCCGCGCCAGCAGCCCGTCGATCGTGTCGGCGAGGTCCTTCAGCTCGTCGCGGGGGCCCGGCAGCGCCAGGCGCTCGTTCAGGTTGCGCTCGGAGATCTGCCGGGTGGTCGCCGTCATCGTCCGCAGCGGCCGCAGCACCCGGCCCGCGACCAGCCAGCCGAGCCCGACCGAGACCACGGTCATGCCCGCCAGCACGATCAGGGACCGCAGCAGCCCCTGGTGGACCGCGTCGGTGGAGTTGCGGACGACGTCCTGGTACTTCAGTTCGGCGGCGGCGGTCTGCGCGGCCGTCGCATGGGACTGAGCGCCCGGGAAGACGATCAGGTTGGGGCTCGCGGCGCGGCGAAAGATCAGGTAGGTGATCACCAGCAGCACCACGCCCGAGACGAGGAAGAGGCCGCTGTAGAGCAGGGTCAGGCGCAGGCGGACGGTCATCGCGGGTCCGGCTCGGCTTCGATGCGGTAGCCGACGCCGGCCACGGTGGCGATCGGCGAGGGCTCGCCGAGCCGCTTGCGCAGCCCCGAGACGGTGATCCGGACGGCGTTGGTGAACGGGTCGGCGTTCTCGTCCCAAGCCTGTTGCAGCAGCTCCTCGGCGCTGACGACCCCGCCTTCGGCGGCGACGAGGATCTCGAGCACGGCGAACTGCTTGCGGGTCAGCGGCACGTAGCGGCCTTCGCGGTAGACCTCGCGGCGGAACGGGTCCAGGGTCAGGCCCGCGAGCTCCCGCACCGGCGGCCGGTTGTGGGCGCGCCTGCGGTCGAGCGCCCGGAGGCGCAGCACCAGCTCCTGCAGCTCGAAGGGCTTGGTCAGGTAGTCGTCGGCGCCGAGCTCGAACCCGGAGGCCTTGTCGTCGAGGCGGTCGGCGGCGGTGAGCATGAGAATCGGCATGCCGCTGCCGGAGGCGACGATGCGCTGGGCGATCTCGTCCCCGGAAGGTCCCGGGATGTCGCGATCGAGGACGGCGATGTCGTAGGCGTTCAAGCCGAGCAGCTCCAGGGCCGTGTCGCCGTCGGCGGCGACGTCGGCGGCGATCGCCTCCAGCCGCAGGCCGTCGCGGATCGCTTCCGCCAGCAGCGACTCGTCCTCGACTATCAGCACCCGCATGCCCTGATGCTCGCGCACGGGGCATATCGCCCGCATATCGAAAACCGCATACGCCCCGGCAACAGCCCGCCGCCGATCCTGCGGCCGTGACCTACAGCGAACGGCAAAGGACGTGAGATGAGGAAGAAGGACTGGTTGGCGGCATCGATGCTGGCGCTCTGCGCGGTCGGGCTGATCGCCTGCGGCGGCGGCTCGGGCTCGGGCTCGGGCGGCAGCGCCACGAGCCAAGAAGCGGGGCTCGAATTCGCCCAGTGCATGCGCGCGCACGGGGTCGAAATCGAAGACCCGAAGCCGGGGGAGAACATCGCCATCCCCGACGACGACCCGTCGACCAAGAAGGCGCTCGCGGCCTGCAACGGCAAGCTCGCCGGCGCCGGCCAGGAGCTCTCGGCCGAAGAAGACGAGGAGTTCAGGGAAGGCTGGCTCGCCTTCTCCGAATGCATGCGCGACGAAGGGATCGACCTGGCGGACCCGCGGTTCCCCGGCAACGGCAAAGTGCTGCTGGGGATAGCGGGGATCGACACCACCTCGCCCGCCTTCGAAGCCGCGGCGGAAGCGTGCAAGGACGAAGTGCCGGCGCAGACCGGCGGTGGGATCGGCGTCGGTGGCTGAGCGGCGGCGAATCCTGCTCGGGGCGACGGCGGTGGCGCTGCTGGCTGCGGCGGCGCTGGTGCTGCTGCTCGGCGGATCCGGGGGCGGTTCCGGCGCCGCGGCCGGCGCCCTCGCCGGGGGCGGCGCGACGGGCAGGGTCGAGCGGCACACCCTGGCCGAACGCCTGACCGCGACCGGGACCATCGGCTACGCCGGCGAGACGACCGTGCTCGCCCGCTCCTCGGGAACGGTCACCGCGCTGCCGGCGGTCGGCGACGTGATCCGCCGCGGCGGGCGCATCTTTGCCGTCGACGGTCGATCGGTGCAGCTGCTGTATGGGGCGGTCCCGGCGTACCGGACCCTGGCCGAAGGGGTCGGCAAAGGCAGGGACGTCGAACAACTCGAGCGCAACCTGTCCGCGCTCGGCTACGAACCCGGCACCGTCGACGACGAGTTCACCGCCGCCACCGCCGCGGCGCTCGTCGATTGGCAGGAAGACGTCGGGATCGATCCGAGCGGCGAACTCGAACTGGGCCGGGTTGTCTTCCTGCGCGGGCCGCAGCGGGTCGCCCGGCTGGAAGCGACGCTCGGCGAGGGGCTCGGTGCCGGCGGCTCCCAGCCGACTTCGGTCCCGGTTCTCCGCACCAGCTCCACCCGCCGCGTCGTCAGCGTCGAGCTCGAAGCCGACCGGCAGTCGGTCGCCCACCGGGGCCAGAAGGTGCGGGTGGTCCTTCCCGGCGGTGCCGAGGTGCCCGGCAAGGTGCGAGGGTTGGAGGCGGTCGAAGTCGCGAGCGGCGAAGGCGGGGCCGGGGAAGAAGCCGAACCCGGGGTCGAAGCGACGATCTCGCCGACCGGGAAGCACCGCATACCGGCGCTCGACGGGGCGACGGTCAACGTCCTCTTCACCCAGCGGGTCCGGCGGGGCGTGCTGAGCGTGCCGCTGACGGCTCTGCTCGCGGTCGGCGGCGGCCGCTTCGCCGTCCGCGTCGGCAAAGCGGGCGAGCGGCGCCAGATCGTCGTCACCCCGGGTCTGGCCGCCGACGGCTACGTCGAGGTGAAGGGCAAGGGCCTGCGAGCGGGGATGACCGTGGAGACGGGCGAGTGAGCGAAGCGCCGGTGCTCGAGCTGGAGGACGTCCGCAAGTCCTATCCGGGCGGGGTCGAGGCGCTGCGCGGCGTCTCCTTCGCGGTCGAGCGCGGCGAGATGGCGGCGATCGTCGGCCCCTCGGGCTCGGGCAAGTCGACCCTGCTCCACATCATGGGGACGCTCGACCGGCCGACCAGCGGCCGGGTCGCGATCGAAGGGCGCGATGTCGCCGGTGCCGGTGACGACGAGCTGGCGGGCCTGCGAGCGACCCGGATCGGCTTCGTCTTCCAGCGCTTCTTCCTGCTCGAGGCGGCGCCGGTGATCGACAACGTCGCCGACGGCCTCCTCTATGCGGGCGTTCCTGTGGCGGAGCGCCGCCGCCGCGCCGCCGCGGCCCTGGCCCGGGTCGGCCTCTCCGATCGCGGGCGCCACAGCGCCGCCGAGCTCTCCGGCGGCGAGCGCCAGCGGGTGGCGGTGGCGCGGGCCTTGGTCGGCGAGCCGGCGATCGTCCTCGCCGACGAGCCGACCGGCAACCTCGACACCCGCACCGGCGGCGAGCTGATGGAGCTGCTGCGGGAGCTGAACGAGGACGGCGCGACGCTGGCGATCATCACTCACGACGAGGAGATCGCGGCCTCGGTGCCGCGCCGGATCGTCGTCCGCGACGGGCTCGTCGAGGCCGATCGATGAGTCGCCTCCGCGCGGTCGACCTGCTGAGGCTGGCGACGGTCGGGCTGCGGACCCGCAAGCTGCGCGCCGCCCTCTCGGTGCTCGGGATCGCGATCGGGATCGCCTCGCTGGTCGCGGTCCTGGCGATCTCGGAAACGAGCAAGTCCGACCTGCTGGCGAAGATCGAAGGGCTGGGGACGAACCTGCTGGCGGTCGGGCCGGGCGAATCTCCCTTCGGCAAGGAAACGAGGCTGCCGGCCGCCGCCTCAGGCCGGATCCGCCTGCTCGGCGACGTCGAATCGGCCGCCCCGGTCACCCAGGTCGCGGGGGCGACCGTGCGCCGCAGCTCCTACGTGCCGGACCAGATCACCGGCGGCATCGTCGTCGAGGCCGCCGACCCGGAGCTGCTGAAGACGCTGGACGGCGGCATCGCCTCGGGTCGTTTCCTCGACCGGGCCAGCGAGCGCTACCCGGCGATCGTGCTCGGAGCGAAGGCGGCGCAGCGGCTCGGCATCCCGCGCGTTCGGGGCCTCGTCCAGGTCTACGTCTCCGGCCGTCTCTTCACCGTGGTCGGGGTCCTCGAGCCGCTGCCGCTCGTGCCCGAACTCGACAGCGCGGCGCTCGTCGGCTACCCGGTCGCGGCCCGCCTCTTCGGCACCGACCGCAGCCCCTCGAAGGTCTACGTCCGCGCCCGCGAGGGGGAAGCGCGGGTGCGCGCCGCCGCGGCGCTGCTGCCGCGCGCCGCGAACCCGTGGAGCCCCGAAGAAGTCGCGGTCAGCCGGCCCTCCGACGCGCTCGAGGCCCAGGCCGCCGCCGAAGGCGCCTTCACCTCGCTGTTCCTCGGGCTCGGCGCTGTGGCGCTGCTGGTCGGCGGGATCGGGATCGCCAACGTGATGATCATCTCGGTGCTGGAGCGCCGTTCCGAGGTCGGCCTGCGGCGCGCGCTCGGCGCCCGGCGCCGCCACATCTCCGGCCAGTTCCTCGGCGAGTCGCTCGTCCTCGGGATCGCCGGCGGCGTCGCCGGTGTCCTCCTCGGCGTCGGCGCGACCGCCGCCTTCGCGGCCTACGAAGGGCTGACCCTGCTGGTGCCACCGGCGGCGCTCGCCGGCGGCCTCGTCGCCTCCTGCCTGCTGGGCGGGGCCGCGGGCCTCTACCCGGCGACGCGCGCCGCCCGCCTGACCCCGACCGAGGCCCTGCGCACCTCGTGAGCGGAACGACCTACTTCCGGACTCGCGGGGCGCGGATCCGCCGGGCGCTGAGTTTCGCGATCGCCGCCACCGTCGCCGCCCTGGCCCTCGCGGTCGCCTGGAGCTGGGCCGGTGGCCAGGATTCGGGGGGAATCGCCCGCCTCGAACGGGTTC
>DASTGL010000358.1:0-2114 GCA_035719145.1 Solirubrobacterales bacterium | reverse complement strand
AATACCGGCGAAAGTTGTGCGTAGCGCTCGCAGTCGTTGCTTTTGCATCCTCCGCGTTCGCAGCACATGAAGTGGAGGCAATGCATGCCCACTGGAACTGTCAAGTGGTTCAGCGACGACAAGGGCTACGGGTTCATTACGCCCGACGATGGCTCGAAGGACGTCTTCGTTCATCACAGCGCCATCCTTGGTGAGGGCTTCCGCTCTCTGACCGAGGGCGCCAAAGTGAGCTACGAGTCCGAAGAAGGCCCCAAAGGCCCGGCCGCCGCGAGCGTTCAGCAGCAGTAGTTTTCGCTGAAAGCTCTTCGCAGTCCGAAGCCCGCCTTCTAGGCGGGCTTCTTCTTGCCCGCGACCGAGCTGGCCAGTCCCCTACTCTCCTCACTCGTCATGACCACCGCTAGAGAAGACCTGCGCAATGTCGCGATCATCGCCCATGTCGACCATGGGAAGACGACCCTGGTCGACGCGATGCTGTGGCAGACCGGCACCTTCCGCAAGGGCCAGGACGTCGCCGAGCGGGTGATGGACTCGATGGACCTCGAGAAGGAGAAGGGGATCACGATCCTCGCCAAGAACACCGCGGTCACCCGCGACGGCGTCAAGTTCAACATCGTCGACACCCCAGGCCACGCCGACTTCGGCGGCGAGGTCGAGCGGGCGCTGACGATGGTCGACGGCGCCCTGCTGCTGGTCGACGCCTCTGAGGGGCCGCTGCCGCAGACGCGCTTCGTCCTGCGAAAGGCGCTGGAGCGAAAGCTGCCGATCATCCTCGTCGTCAACAAGGTCGACCGCCCGGACGCGCGCATCGACGAGGTCGTCGACGAGGTCTACGAGCTCTTCATGGACCTCGACGCCGACTCCGAGCAGATCGACTTCCCGATCGTCTACACCAACGCCAAAGCCGGCTGGGCGGCGATGGAGCAGGGCGTCGAGGGGACCGACCTCTCCCCCCTGCTGGACCTGATGCAGGAGAAGATCCCGCCGCCGCAGTACGACGAGGGGGCGCCGCTGCAGGCGCACGTGACCAACCTCGACGCCTCCCCCTACGTCGGGCGGCTGGCGATCTGCCGCGTGCGCCAGGGATCGATCCGCAACGGGCAGCAGCTCGCCTGGTGCCGCGCCGACGGCAGCATCGAGCGGGCGGCGGTCTCCGAGCTGTACGTGACCCAAGGGCTCGAGCGGGTCGCCGCCGAGGAGGCTGGCCCGGGCGAAATCATCGCCGTCGCCGGGCTCGAAGAGGTGACGATCGGCGAGACGCTCGCCGACCCCACCGACCCACAGCCGCTGCCGGTGATCACCGTCGACGAGCCCTCGCTCTCGATCGTGATCGGCATCAACACCTCGCCCCTGGCCGGGACGCAGGGCGGCGACAAGCTGACCGCCCGCCAGATCCGCTCGCGCCTCGACGCCGAGCTGGTCGGCAACGTCTCGCTGCGGGTCAACGACACCGAGCGGCCCGACGCCTGGGAGGTTCAGGGTCGCGGCGAGCTACAGCTGGTCGTGCTGCTGGAGATCATGCGCCGCGAGGGCTACGAGCTGACCGCCGGGCAGCCGCAGGTGGTGACCCAGGAGATCGAAGGGCAGATCCACGAGCCGGTCGAGCGGCTGGCGATCGACGTGCCCGAGGAGCACGTCGGCGACGTCACCCAGATGCTGGCGGCGCGCAAAGGGCGGATGGAGCAGATGGTCAACCACTCGACCGGGTGGGTGCGGATGGAGTACCTCGTCCCCGCCCGCGGGCTGATCGGCTTCCGCACCGAGTTCCTCACCGCGACCCGCGGCAGCGGCCTGATGCACCACGTCTTCGACCGCTGGGAGCCCTGGGCCGGCGAGCTGCGCACGCGCCAGAGCGGCTCCCTGGTGGCCGACCGCCGCGGCCAGACCGCCGGCTACTCGCTGATGAGCCTGCAGGAACGCGGTCGGCTCTTCGTCGGCTCCGGCGAGGAGGTCTACGAAGGGATGGTCGTCGGCGAGAACTCGCGCTCCGAGGACCTCGACGTCAACCCGACCAAGGCGAAACAGCAGACCAACATGCGGGCGGCCAGCGCCGATGTGCTGGAGCGCCTGGCGCCGCCGATCCGCCTCTCCCTCGAAGCATCGATCGAGTTCGTCCG
>DASTGL010000357.1:0-3932 GCA_035719145.1 Solirubrobacterales bacterium | reverse complement strand
GGGGTGGCGACCGCAAGTGCCGAGGCGCTGAGGCAGGCGCTCGACAAGGGGGCGGCGCGTGGGCGCTGGAGCGAGGAGGACGCCGAGGCGGCAGCCGGGCGGGTCGAGCCGGCCGAAGACGTCGCGCAGATGGCCGGCGCCGAGCTGGCGATCGAGGCGGCGCCGGAGCGGCTCGAGCTGAAGCGCGAGATCTTCAACCAGCTCGCCGAGACCCTGGGCCCGGAAGCGACGCTGGCGAGCAACACCTCCTCCCTGCGGATCGGCGAAATCGCCGAAGGCGTCCCCCAGCCCGAGCGCGTGGTCGGCATGCACTTCTTCAACCCGCCGCCGCTGATGAAACTGGTCGAGATCGTCGCCACCGAGCGCTCCTCCGAGGGGGCACTGACAGCCGCGACCGAGGTCGGCGAGCGGATGGGCCGCACCCCGATCCGAGCCAAGGACTCCCCCGGCTTCGTCGCCAACCGCCTCGCCCGCCCCTTCACGCTGGAGTCGCTTCGGATCCTCGGCGACGGCATCGCCGACGCCGAAACCATCGACCGCATCGTCCGCCTCGGCGGCGGCTTCCGAATGGGCCCCTTCGAGCTACTCGACCTGATCGGCCTCGACGTCAACCTCGAAATCGCCCGCTCCTTCTTCGCCCAGGGAGGAGAAGTAGAGCGCTGGCGCCCCAGCCCGATCCAGGAGCAGTTGGTCGCCGAAGGCAAGCTAGGCCGCAAGAGCGGCCACGGCTACCACGACTACAACCAAGGCACCCACCGCGAGCCCGACCCCGACCTAGCCATCGAAGCCCCCACCCTCGACCCCGAGCAACTGGCCAAGATCGACCCCACCGCCGAGCAAGTCCTAACCCGCCTCATCGCCCAAATCGCCAACGAGGCCGCCTACGCCCAAGAAGAGCAAATCGCCTCCCCCGAAGGTATGGACACGGCAATGAAGCTCGGCTTCAACTGGCCCCTCGGCCCGTTGGAGTTCGCCCAACTCATCGGCCCGGACCGCGCCGCCGACTTACTTGACGATCTCGAAGGTGAGAAGGGTGCCGCCTACAAACCGGCACCTCGCCTGCGAACTATCTCTTCTCGATACCGGCGATAGCGTTGACGACTTCTACTGGCTTGCTGCCGAGCCCGGCATCAAGCAGGGCTCGATCCAAAGTCACCAAGTCAGCAGAGCGGCTTCTGGCCACGGCCGCGTAAGCAGCGTCGTAAAGAGTCAGATCATGGCGTTCGGCCAACTGGCTCGCCGCCCTCATCTCCTCTGGGCTTGGGCGAGTGGCAGGACAGATCTCGACGAGAGCTTCGACCACCGTTGCTGCCTGCTCGGCAGTCGCGCCCGCCCGCCCGCGCATCAGGGCGTTGCCGACCTCGTAAATCGTCAAGTCGAGGACTGAGAGGGAAATCGTTCGTTCCTTGTGGGCCTCGAGGAGAGCGCGAGCGGCATCCACTTCCTCCTCATCCTTGGCGTGGAACCACTTCAGCACGACGTTGGCGTCGCTAACGACGCTGATCGCGGGCATTCCGCTCCTCTCGCTGAGCGCGAATCACGTCCGCGGACTCGAAGCCGCCCACGTCAGACAGCGCCGCGCGCCCACGCAGGAGAGCCGCGTCGATCGCGAGTGGATCAGGCCAACCCAGCCGGCGCCGCACCGCCTCTTGAAAGAACTCGCTGCGGCTCTGTCCGAGCGATGCGGTCTCTCGGTCGATTCGCTCCAACAGCTCGCTTGGCATGGTCACGAGGACCTTCGTCGTCTTTGCCATGCGATGAGTATAGTGAGTAGATATCCAGTAGATATCTACACTGGCCAAGAAAGCTATCTGATAATCTGATTTTGTGAAGCAGCTCAGCGCGACCGATGCCTCCCGCCGCTTCTCGGAGGTACTGGATGACGTGGAGCGAGCCGGGGAGTCCTACACCGTGGTCCGCCATGGACGGGCGATAGCCACCATCGGTCCGGCAACGGGCGGAACCGGGAAAGCTCTAAAGGACGCTCTTCGCGCCAATCGCCCCGACAAGGCCTGGGCAGACGAGCTACGGGAGCTTCGCGAGGGCCTGGAACCGGTCATGGACCCCTGGCACGACTGATCCTCGATACGACGGTGCTGGTCGACGCCGAGCGCGGGGGCGACTCCCTGGGCGATGCGATCGAGGACAGCGATGACGTCGCGGTGGCGGCGATCACCGTCGCGGAGCTGAAGGTCGGCGTCCGGCTCGCGAAAGCCGGGCAGCGCGCGAAGCGGGAGCGATTCGTCGCGGCGGTTCTCGAAGCGGTCTCGGTCGAGCCCTACGACCTCGACGTCGCCGAGGCACATGCCGCCCTACTGGCGCACGCTCGACAGACAGGCACCCCCCGAGGAGCACATGACCTGATCATCGCTGCAACCGCACGAGCCCGTGGCCGCGCTGTCGTCAGCTCCGACCAAAGCGGATTCGTGGATCTTCCCGACGTCTCGTTGTTCGGCGTCGAGGGCTAGCTGGCTACGAGACTCGACTTACCCGTTGCTGAGCCGCATCATCAGCTCGTCCACGTAGCACCAGCTCCAGTCTTCGCCGGGCTCGGCGGAGCGGATTATCGGGTGGCCGGTGTCTTGGTGGTGGGCGGCGGCGTGTTTGCCTATGGAGTTGTCGCAGCAGCCGATGTGGCCGCAGGTCTGGCACATCCGGAGGTGGACCCATTCCATCCCCAGGGCCAGGCACTCTTCGCACCCCGCGACCTCGGCCGGGAGGTCGAGGAGCTCAACCGCGTCGAGGTGCGTGCACTCAGCCACTGCCGGTGGCGATCTCGGCGGGCTCGCCGCCGGGCATCCAGTGGGCCTCGACCGGCGGCTCTTCGTCGCGCAGGTAGCGCTCGGCGTCGAGCGCGCCCATGCAGCCGGTGCCAGCGGCGGTGACCGCCTGGCGGTAGGTGTGGTCGACGACGTCGCCGACGGCGAAGACGCCCTTGAGGTTGGTGCGGGTCGACCCGGCCTCGGTGACGATGTAGCCGTCCTCGTCGGTCTCGACCTGGTCGGCGACGATCTCGGACTTCGGCACGTGGCCGATCGCGACGAAGGCACCCTCGGTCTCGATCTCCTCCTCCGCCCCGCTCTCGACGTTGCGGAAGCGGACCTTCTCGAGCTTGCCGCTCTCACCGGCGACGAACTCGAGCGGCTCCAGCGGGTTGCGGAAGTCGATGTTCTCCTTTTCGCCGGCGCGCTCGAGCATGATCTTCGAGGCGCGGAACTGCGGGCGGCGGGTGGCGATCGTCAGCTTGCTGGCGAACTTTGAGATGAAGATCGAGTCCTCCATCGCCGAGTCGCCGCCGCCGATCACGATCACCTTCTGGTCTTTGAAGAAAGCTCCGTCGCAGACGCCGCAGGTGGAGACGCCGCGGCCGCCGAGCTCCATCTCGCCGGGGATGCCGAGCCGTTTCGGCTCCGCCCCCATCGCCAGGATCACGGCTTTCGCCCGGTACTCGTCATCGCCGAGGAAGACCTTCTGCACGCCGCCGTCGGAGAGCTCGACCCGGTCGACGTCGTCGGTGACGAAGCGGGTCCCGAAGCGCTCGGCCTGGGCGCGGAACTGGGCCATCATCTCCGGTCCCATGATCCCGTCCGGGTAGCCGGGGTAGTTCTCGACCTCGGTCGTGTTCTGCAGCTGCCCGCCCCACTGGAAGCCCTCGAAGACGAGCGGCTCGAGGTTGGCGCGCGCGGTGTAGAGCGCCGCTGTGTAGCCAGCGGGCCCACCACCGACGATGATCACGTTCTCGACCTTGTTCGCCTCTGTCATGTTCGCCCCGAGTCTAATGGCGTTGCCAATACTTTACTTTTTATAGTACTCCCCCACTGACCTCCCCCGCAAGTTGCGGAGGGGGCTTGCGGTCGATCGGAAGCTCCTCGGATTCCCAGTGCTGGACCCGGGTGCGGAGCTGGAAGAAAGCGGCGACGCCGAACGGAATC